>JALTNS010000284.1:3660-4253 GCA_027000565.1 Rhizobiaceae bacterium
GGCAAGGAAAGTCCGCGTGGTATTGAAGGGGCTGCCCAGGCCCGTTTTTTCCGCGCCTGGGGCCGGTGCTTTCCGGGCCGACTAAAGTTTTCCGGGCGCAACCGCCGTCCGCCGCTTGATCCGGTCAATGTTTGCCTTTCAATCGGCTATACACTTGCCCATCACGAAGCCCTGATCGCCGCCTGCTCGACGGGCCTTGATCCCCATTCAGGTTTCCTCCACGATCCGCTGGCCAACCGTGACAGTCTGGCCTGTGATATTGTCGAAGCGGCAAGACCGATAATTGACCGCTGGGTCTATGATTTATTCCATCAGGGCGGTCTGCGCGATGATCACTTTTCCACCACCGAAAAAGCCTGCCTCGCCGGCAAAGCCGGCCGAAAACTGATCTACAACCATTATTTTGAAACCACCGCACAAAAAACCACTGCCATATGCGCTGCCCAGGCCCGCTGGATACGCCAGCGCCTTTCCGGTGAAACACAAACCAGCCTGCCCGAAACAAAGGTGATATAGCATGAACCGTTTAATATGATTCTGCCGTCAGGAGCGAAAACAGACAATTTACCCGCACAGAGGAGCCTGGCTATCCA
>JALTNS010000285.1 GCA_027000565.1 Rhizobiaceae bacterium
GCTTCAATCACTTCCAGCACCGAATAGCCTTTGCTGTACCCGCAATTGCCGGTGAATTTGCGTCCGCCCTGCCGTAAAAAATTGAGCGCCGCATAATGCGCATTTGCCAGATCGGATACGTGAATAAAATCCCGAATGCCGCTACCGTCGGGCGTATCATAGTCGATACCATATAAATCCATGCCGTCGCGTTTGCCGGTTGCAGCCTCACAGGCGATCTTGATCAGATGGGTCGCGCCTTTGGTGGAAAGCCCGGTGCGGTTTTGCGGATCTGCGCCTGCCACATTGAAATATCGCAACATCACGTAACGCATGCCGTGGGCTTTGGCGGTGTCGCGCAACATCATTTCACTCATCAGTTTTGATGTGCCATAGGGGGTCATTGGCACCAAAAGCGCATCTTCCCGAATGGGCTGAAGATTGTTGGGCGCGGCATAAACAGCAGCGGTTGAGGAAAATATAAATTGTTCCACATCGCAACGGACGGCGGTTTCGATCAGGGTACGGGTATTGCTGGTGTTGTTGTGATAATATTTCAGCGGGTTTTTGACCGATTCAGGCACCACAACCGAGCCGGCAAAATGGATAATCGCATCGATATTATGGTCGCGAATGATGTTTCCAACCAATGCCCGGTCAGCAATATTGCCAATGATCAGCTTGGCTTGCGGTGCCACAGCCCAGTCAAATCCGGTCACAAGATTATCGAGCACGACAACATCTTCGCCGTGGTCAATCAGTTCCCACACCATATGTGACCCAATATAGCCGGCACCGCCGGTTACAAGAATGCTCATTGATATTTCCGTATTTCCGGTGATATCTGTTTGTTCAATATAACGCCCAAATAATACGAAGCGGTTAAGGATATCTGTGAAATGCCGTTAAGGAAGAAATTCTGATGAACATCGCACACTGGCTTCAACGTGCTGCAAAAATCTATCCTGATAATGCGGCACTGCTGCGCGGTACGGAAATTGTCGCCAGTTACCGACAATTTTTCGACCGGGTTTGCGCAATGGCCGGGGCGCTTGTAAACGAATACCGGATCAAGCCCGGCGACCGGATTTCGTTGTTTGCGAAAAACCACACGCGCTATCTTGAGATCATGTATGCGGCGTGGTTTGCCGGTGCGATTGTTGTTCCGGTTAATGCCAAACTTCACCCGCGCGAGGCGGCGTGGATAGTTGAGAATTCCGAGAGCAGTCTGGTATTTACAGACACCGATCATCTGGCTGACATAACGGAAGTTCTGCCCGCGTGTGTTTCCCATATTATTGACCTTGAAAGCCCGAAATATCAAGCACTTGTCGGCGCATCGCCGCTCGAGGAACCGGTAGCACGGACACTGAATGATACCGCCTGGCTGTTTTATACCTCCGGTACTACCGGCAGGCCCAAGGGTGTAATGATCACCAATGGCAATATTCAGGCCATGGTGTTTTCCTATCTTAGTGATGTGGATGAGGTTTCATCAAAGGATGCAGCCCTTTACGCAGCCCCGATTTCTCACGGGGCAGGGCTTTACAATTTCCAGCATATCATCAAGGCAGCGCGCCATGTGGTGCCGGTATCCGGCGGTTTTGATCCGGCGGAAATTCTTTCCCTTGCACCACGGCTTGGCAAGGTACACCTGTTTGCCGCTCCGACCATGGTCAAACGCCTTGTCGGCGAAGCGTGCGCCTCCAACCTTGAAGGTGATGGAATAAAAACCATAATTTATGGCGGCGGGCCGATGTATCTGGCCGATATTATCGATGCGGTTGATGTTATGGGCCCGAAATTCTGCCAGATTTATGGCCAGGGCGAATCACCCATGGCGATTACCGCCCTGCCGCGTAATCTGGTGGCCGACCGCACCCATCCGCGTTGGCAGCAACGGCTGGCATCCACCGGCACCGCGCAATCCTGTGTAGAGGTCCGGGTTGCTGATGAAAAGGGCAATTCACTGCCCGCCGGTGAAAGTGGAGAAATTCTTGTTCGGGGTTCTGCTGTTATGAAAGGCTATTGGCGCAACGAAACCGAAAGCCGTAAAGCCTTGCGCGATGGCTGGCTATGGACCGGCGATCTTGGCGTTTTTGATGAGGATGGTTTTTTGACCCTCAAGGACCGGTCAAAAGACTTGATCATTTCCGGCGGTTCAAACATCTATCCGCGAGAGGTTGAGGAGGTTTTGCTTACTCATCCGTCGGTACTTGAGGTCGCAGTCGTTGGCCGGGACAGCGAAAAATGGGGTGAGGAGGTTGTTGCCTTCTTAGTTGTTGTTCCCGGACATTTTCTTGATGTGGAAGAACTGGATCGTCATTGCCTCGATCATATCGCCCGCTTCAAGCGGCCAAAGGACTACATAGTTTTGGACGAATTACCCAAGAACAACTATGGCAAGGTTCTCAAAACCACTTTGCGGAAAAACCTTGAGGAACAGATCCGGATATGAAGGTCATTTGCGCGACAATGTAGCTGATGACCCTAGCCATTTTAAATCGATTAGATTATGAAATTACCAATGCTGTTTCACCGCATCAGGAGCCTGTTTGATGACCAGTAAAATTATCCCGGTCCAGCCGTTTGATGCGGTAATATTTGGCGGCACAGGCGATTTGGCCGAGCGAAAATTATTGCCAGCCCTTTATCACCGCGAACGCGATGGCCAGATCAGCGATCCAACCCGTTTTATCGGCGCATCAAGATCAAAGATGAGTGATCAGGATTACCGCACATTTGCCCTTAATGCATTGAACGAGCACATCGGCAAGGATGAGTTGGAAAATGATGTTGTCGAAAATTTCTTGTCACGGCTGCATTATGTGGCAATTGATGCGACCGCTGATAACGGCTGGGACGCGCTGAAATCCCTGCTTGGTTCTGCAAATGACGAAAGCGAGGTTATTCGCTATTTCTATCTTGCGGTAGGCCCGTCACTGTTTGGCAACATTGCAGAACGGCTCGATCGATTCGGGCTGATATCACCCAATGCGCGACTGGTTATGGAAAAACCGATCGGGCGGGATCTTGGTTCGGCAACCGAATTGAATGATCTCGTCGGGCAACATTTTCGCGAAGATCAGATTTACCGGATTGATCATTATCTCGGCAAGGAAACCGTGCAAAATCTGCTGGCCTTGCGTTTTGCCAATGCGCTTTACGAGCCCTTGTGGAATTCTGCCCACATTGACCATGTACAAATTACCGTGGCTGAAACCGTTGGTCTGGAAAGCCGTGTCGGATATTATGACCGGGCTGGCGCATTGCGTGACATGGTGCAAAACCACCTGTTGCAGCTGCTGTGTCTGGTGGCGATGGAGCCACCCGCCTCCGCGGAAGCGGACACAATCCGCGATGAAAAACTGAAAGTGTTGCGGGCGCTTTTACCAATTGATGCCGGAAATGTGCAAAAACTTACCGTTCGCGGCCAATACAAGGCGGGTGCATCTGCTGGCGGCGCGGTCAAGGGATATCTGGAAGAACTTGACGGTGGCAAGAGCAATACGGAGACATTTGTTGCCATTCGCGCGGAAATTCAAAACTGGCGCTGGGCCGGGGTTCCGTTTTATCTGCGAACCGGCAAACGCATGGCGCAACGGGTCTCCGAGATCGTCATAAACTTCAAGCCCGTACCCCATTCGATATTTCAAACCAATGCCGGGAGGCCGGTTAGCAATCAGTTGGTCATTCGCCTGCAACCCAATGAGGGGGTTAAGCAGTGGATCATGATCAAGGATCCCGGGCCCGGTGGTATGCGGCTGCGTCACGTGCCGCTTGATATGAGTTTTGCGGAGGCTTTTAATGTTCGCAGCCCCGACGCCTATGAACGGCTGTTGCTGGATGTGGTGCGTGGAAACCAGACACTTTTCATGCGGCGCGATGAAGTTGAGGCAGCGTGGAAGTGGGTCGACCCGATTTTGCAGTCGTGGGAGGAAACGAGTCAGAAGGTAAAAAACTATCGGGCAGGAACCTGGGGACCATCTGCCTCAATTGCACTAATCGAACGAGACGGTCATACTTGGCATGAAGCGGAGGAAGAATGATCAGTCTGAAACTACCAAAACATATTACATGGCACCAGTTTGGTGATCGTCAGGTTCTGGCCGAGGCGTTGGCTGCCGAGATCGCGCACCAGCTTGATCGGGCAATACAAATCAGAGGGACCGCCAGCATGGCCGTATCGGGCGGGCAGACGCCACTGGCGATGTTCAAACTATTGGCGCAGGCCGAACTCGACTGGACCCAGGTAACTTTAACACTGGTCGA
>JALTNS010000286.1 GCA_027000565.1 Rhizobiaceae bacterium
CGAAAAAGCCCATCCGGATCTGTTCAATATTCTGTTGCAGGTGATGGATAATGGCAGATTGACCGATCACAACGGCAAACAGATAGATTTCCGTAATGTCATTTTGATCATGACCACCAATGCCGGCGCCGCGGAAGCGGCCAAAGCTGCCATCGGATTTGGCTCGACCAAACGAACAGGTGATGATGAAGAAGCGATCAACCGGCTGTTTACTCCTGAATTCCGTAACCGGCTGGATGCAATTATTCAGTTCTCGTCGTTGCCGATGAAAGTTGTGCACCTGATTGTGCAAAAGTTTGTCATGCAGCTTGAGGCGCAATTGTCCGAGCGCGGGGTGGTGTTTGAACTTACCAAGCAGGCAATCGCATGGATTGCCAAAAAAGGCTATGATAACCGCATGGGCGCAAGACCACTTGGTCGTATCATTCAGGAATATGTCAAAAAACCGCTGGCTGATGAGGTTCTTTTCGGCAAGCTTAAAAAAGGCGGTACGGTAAAGGTCTCTGTGGTAAAATCCAAAGAGGGCGAAGAAAGCCTGAAACTGGAAGCTATCAAAGAAGTGCCGATTAAACCGAAAAAGGAAAAGGTGCCGAAGCCTTCAGCCAAGGCTAAACCTGCAACCTCGAAGGCAACACCTTCCAAACCCAAGGCAAAACCTGCCAAGCGTGGTGGTGGAACCGCCGTGCCAAGGGTGCCGCTGAAAGGGTAAGTTGCAGGGTGCAGCAGAGTCTCCGCTGCACCCTACCAGCCAATGCTTATGCCGGATCCGCTTACCCAGCCAATCATTAATTCATTCCACAGCCGCACGCCGCTGCGCGTTGGTTCTCTCATCGTAACGATTTTTGGCGACGCTGTGTTGCCACATGGATCATTTGTTCCACTCTCAAATTTGCTCGATATTACATCAGAAATTGGCATCGATGACGGGGCTGTGCGTGTTGCTGTGCATCGGCTTGAAAAAGATGGCTGGCTGCAAAAACAAAAAGTAGGTCGCAATGTTCACTATGCCTTGAGTGCGGCTGCAAAGGCGCAATCGAAGGCAGCTGCACAACAGATCTACGCATATGATCAGCCGAAGTTTGTCGAAAAGTTGCAGCTGTTGATTCTGGCCGATGGGCCGGGCAGGGGGGATGCCCGCGAAAAATTGCTGAAAACTGGATGCGGGGTGGTTTCTCCCAATATTGTGCTGGCCACCGATCGTGTGGAGAGGCCGGCCTCGCTCGATAAACTTATTGCTGATTGCACACAGTATCGCGTTCCGATTGATCTGAAGCACCCGGAAACCAAAAACCTGTGTTCCCGGGCCTGGTTGCTGGATGGGCTCAATCACGATTATCAAAAGTTTTCAGACCTTTATCAGCCATTGGCGACTGTTTTGGAAAACAATCCTTTATCAATGCGAAAAATACTGACACTTCGTATTCTGCTGGTACACGACTACAGGCGGCTTATTCTCAAGGATCCGTTTCTTCCAAATACATGTCTGCCGAAAAACTGGCAGGGAGTTGCAGCCCGAAACATTATGTCGCTTGTGTATGACAATTTGCGCAGCCGATCGAAGCGGTGGATGGCGGGATAGTGCCGTCATTCTGATTGTTCGGACAGCCTTGAGCGCTTCATCATTTGATGGAATCACTCTCGTATTAATTCGCTCACGGCCATTCGTGCTGCGCGGGGGCGCCGCATAAGCGCCGGGCCGCCCTTGCGGCCAGACTGTTTCCGTATAAACGTGAAACAGCCTAAGGTTCTGATCCTAATCCAAATCAGGTTGAAATGCATAAATTGAAATCGGCATCTCTCTGCCTCGCAACTCTCTGGTGCCAATGCTTTCGAATTTATACCGGTTGCTGGCCGCCTGTTTGGCCCTGGCCGACGCGAGAATGATGATTTCTTCATCGCCGATCAGTTCCTTGCCAAATTGCTCGAGCCTTTGGGTGACATTGACGGCATCACCAATAATCGTGAAGTTGCGCCGATCACCGCCGCCAATATTGCCAACGACCACATGACCGGTGTGAATGCCGATGCGCAACTGCAATTTATCAATACCGCGATTGGCCCGGTTTTCATTGTCTTTCTTTAGTGCCCGGGCAATATTGGTGGCGGCCTGAAAGGCATGGTCCGCATGATCAACATCAAGCTCCGGTGCACCCCAATAGGCCATGATCCCGTCGCCCATGAACTTGTCTACAGTACCAATGCAGGTGTCAATTTCCGTGCATACAAGTTCGAAATGCTCGTTAAGCACATTGGCTGTTTCAACCGCATCAAGATGCTCGCTCATTCGGGTGAAACCGACAATATCCGAAAACAGAATGGTGACTTCCCGTTCAACAGATTTTGTTGCGTCTGTACCGGTGCTGACTAACCGCTTGACCAGTGATTTCGGCACATAGTGGGAAAATTCCGACATTGCTGTTCGCACAGAATTGATCGCCATTGCCTGCTCGTTGATCTCGCTTACCCGACTCGGTGGCAAAGGTTCAATGTCCTCGATTTCGAACCGGGTAAATTTTCCGGCAATGCGGGAGATATCGCGCAATGGTCTGGATATCTTGTTGGATAAAAAAATTGCTGCAATGACCGCCAGCACCAGCGCCAGAAATCCGACCATCGCCGACATCATAATGCGCCGCAATTCATCGAGAATATCGTGCTTGTTAAAATAGGCACCAAGAGTATAGGGGATGCTCGAATAACCACTTAGCTTTTTGGTCAGAAAAATCAGACCATTCATGCTTGTGCCGGACTCTTTAATTGTTACCGGTGAATCCATATTGTTCTTGCGGCTGCCATATTCTTCAGCGGTTGTAATTTTCCGCAAAGAAGGATCTGGAAAATCTTCAAGCTTGGCTTTTGGGACACCGCGAAAATATTCCGGCATATTTGAGTGGGCAATGACTTCATTTTTATTGTTAAGAACAAAAGCCGTAGTATCATTTGCCTCACCAAGTTTTACAATAATACGATTTATCGAGCGACGGCCAATCGATGCGACAACTGTACCCAATACTTTATCACCTCTTCTTAGTGATATGTAAACATTATGAAAAAGAATGTTGTTTATTACGAGAGGCTCACCCCACAAGGGGGTTCTAATTTCCGGAAATGGGCCAGGTGAAAACAGGTGTGAACTGATGGAATCTGAAAGTGGATTGATCGTCAACGAACCATCTGGTTGACGCAATACACCGGTTTTCACATTGTTTGGCCCATAGATATGGATCATTTCAATAATAGGCACAGCGCGCAGTATAAACTTAAGCCGTTGGCGAACCGCATCTTGGTCATCAACCTCAAATTTCCCTTCCTCAAAGGATTTGGCGAGGCTCACTATAACTCGTTCGGCCTGGCTGGTTTCGCTACGAATTTCACGTTCCATGCTGTCCAGCAGTGTGACCGATTTCTGGTTGAGCAAAGAAATTGTGTTCGAAAAATTGGAATAGACAGAAAACCCCAAAACCGTGGCAACGGACAAAAATACCAGCCCGCCAAAAGTTAATGTCAGTAAAAGGCGAAGAGAAATCGTCCGCTGCTTTTTCGGTGCGGGTTTTTCTGTTTTGGAACCATCGGCTATTGATTGTGGTTTCATAGATTGATCCAGGTCACCGGTTGCTGGCCAGTCGGAACGGCCAAGAGCGGGAACATATTACCGATACCACGACAAGTGGCGGGCATCGCACGGGCCTCATATAACACTTGAATTTGTTATTACGAGGGGTTTGCCAGTTCGCGGGCAATTTCTGTGGCCAGCCTCGCGTTATTTTTAACGAGTGCAATATTTGTTTCAAGGCTTTTGCCATGGGTCAATTCCAGCATCCGTGCCAAGAGCCAGGGCGTTACTTCTTTTCCGGTAATTCCGGCATCTGCTGCTTCTTTTGTGGCGCGGGCGATGAGATCGATCATAATTTTTGCAGGAATTTCATCTTTCTCCGGCACCGGATTGGCAATCAACATGCCACCGTCAAGATTGATTTCGTGGCGTAATTGGAAAAATCTTGCAATATCACCGGGACTGTCGAGCCGCAGTGGCGATTGAATTGTGCTTTGCCGCGACCAGAACGCTGGGAGTATGTCCGATTGATAGGTGACAACCGGAACCCCCTGGGTTTCAAGCACCTCCATGGTTTTTTCGCCATCGAGAATAGCCTTGGGACCGGCCGACACAACGATTACGCGAGATCGGGCCAATTCGGTTAAATCTGCTGATATATCAAATGATTTTTCCGCCCCACGATGTGCACCA
>JALTNS010000287.1 GCA_027000565.1 Rhizobiaceae bacterium
CTACCGTGATATCGCCTGGGAGCGTGGCGCTACCGCTCACCGGCCCTATACCGGCAACGATCTCAAACCTTCAACCGGATGGCATTCTGAATTTGCGGACTTCAACAATGATGGATTGCTGGATTTATTCATTGCCAAGGGCAACGTGGAAAAAATGCCCGACTTTACCAAATTCGACCCGGATAATTTGCTGTTAGGCCAGCATAATGGCAAGTTCAAGGAGGCAGGTAAAGAAGCGGGCATTGCACTTGCGACCCGCGGGCGTGGCGCAACAATCGTCGATTTGAACATGGATGGCATGCTCGATTTAGTGGTGGTCAATCGCGGCTCACCTGCCAGTTTGTTCAGGAATTTAGGCGGCAGAACCAGTTCCAAACCGCGTGCCATGGGTAATTGGTTGCAGATTGAATTGCAGCAGAACGGCCGTAATCGCAACGCCATTGGAGCAATGATATCAGTTAAAACCGGAAATGACACACGCACAAGAATGGTCAGCATTGGCGGCGGCCATGCTTCCGACAGCCTTGGCTTTGTGCATGTCGGCCTTGGTGTTGCAGAGCGCGCCAATATTCGCATTAAATGGCCAGATGGTTCGTGGAGCGCGCCGTTCAGGGTATTTGCCAACAATTTTGTGGTCATCAAAAAGGGAGACAGCGATGCCCAATATTGGTACCCTGAAGACTGAAATCATTATTGTACTCGCTAAGATCAGTAAGATGGACGCTGCAGAACGCGAACGCAAAGGCGGAGCTTTCTCTATTGTGTTTGGAGCGGAATAAGGCCTGTAATTTGAACGGGGTGCCTGCCAAATTCTGTGAACTTTCCACACATCTTAAAAATACAAAGGCGGGTGCGTATAATTGTATGATAATAAACTTGGCAGGATCATTCATCCAGGGGCGCGATTCGACGGTAAAAACCCAAATGAGGAGATTTTTGATGAAGTTTAGACGAATTTCGATAGCGCTGATTCTGGCCTTGGTGACTGGCCTTGCGACAATTCCCAATGACGCCTCAGCATTTAAACGGACCTATGGGGAACGCTATTTTGATACTGGCGAAGGAGAGTGGAAAGTATGGCGCGGGCGAGCGATCAACCGAAATTCTGACAAATCACCGGTTCCGAGAAGGAAGGTTCGTTTCACCGAAAAATACCCTGCTGGAACCATTGTCGTCAAAACCTCCGAATATCGCCTCTATTATGTTTTGGGCAACAATCGCGCCATCCGCTATGGTATAGGTGTTGGCCGTGATGGCTTTACCTGGACCGGAAAACACAAACTTTCCCGCAAGGCCGAGTGGCCAGGCTGGACACCGCCTGCCGTAATGATCCGCCGCGAAGCACGAAAGGGTAACAAATTGCCCGCTTATATGCCCGGCGGCCCCAACAATCCGCTTGGTGCGCGAGCCCTGTATATCGGCTCAACAATCTATCGCATCCACGGAACCAACCAGCCCTGGACCATTGGACAATCGATGTCATCAGGCTGCATTCGGCTTGCCAACGATGACGTAACCGATCTTTATGAGCGCGCCAAGGTCGGCTCGCAAATCGTCGTTCTGCAGTAGTGATATTTTGGATTAAAAAAAGGCCCTTGTGATTTGATCACAAGGGCCTTTTTTGTATTCAACACGATGAATTATATACCGGTACTATTCAATCGTGATTTTTGGACCCTTGGTCTGTTCTTCACTTTTGATCTTTTCGAGTTCAGCCCATGTGTTCTTGGCGATGGTGCGATAAATTTCCGCATGCACGCCTTCCGGTTCGCTGGCAACGAGTGGCTTGCCCTCATCGCTGGTACTGCGAATATCCATATGAAGCGGTACTGCGCCCAAAAACGGAACCTTGATTTTTTCCGCCTCAGAAATTGCGCCGCCATGGCCAAATATATCCGAACGCTCACCACATGAAGGGCAAAGGAAATAACTCATATTTTCGACAATGCCGAGAATTGGCACGCTAACCTGTTTGAACATTGCCAGTCCCTTGCGGGCATCAATCAATGACAAGTCCTGTGGAGTTGAAACGATGACAGCGCCAGCAAGCGGCACCTGTTGCGCCATTGTCAATTGTGCATCACCGGTTCCCGGCGGCATATCAACCACCAGCACATCAAGTGCACCCCATTCCACATCCCGAATCATCTGCATCAACGCCTGCTGAACCATTGGTCCACGCCAGATCATCGCAGAACCCTCTTCAACCAAAAAGCCCATTGACATGGCCTTGAGACCAAAGGCTTCCATTGGTTTCAACTTGCTCTTGCCATCGGTTTCCGGATTGCCCGTAAGCCCCAGCAAACGATGCAGCGACGGGCCGTAAACATCAGCGTCAAGAATACCGACCTTCAGGCCCATTTCCTGAAATCCAAGCGCCAGGTTAATAGCAGTTGTTGACTTGCCTACTCCGCCCTTGCCGGAAGCAACAGCGACGATATTGGCAATGCCCGGGACCAGTGGACCCTTGGGCGCCGGTGTTTGCCCCCGGGGCCGTTTGGCAGGTTGTGCCGGTGGCGGCGAAGCAGGTGCGGAACCTGGCGCACGCTCGGCGGTCAATGCAACCATTGCACCAGTCGCATTGGGCAATGCTGCAACAACGCTCTGCGCCTGCTTGCGAACAGGTTCGAGAACCTGCGCATCTTCCGCAGCAACATTCATCGAAAATATTGCCTTACCCTTGTCAATAAATATTTCCGAAACCATACCGGCAGCAACAATATCGCGCCCATCTGGCAAGGTTACCGTTTTCAAGGCTTCCAGAACCTGTTCTTTTGATAGATCGGACATCTTACCCCTCAGTTCATCTGCGTAAATTAACATATGCTAAATTTTGAATTTGTTGCAATGTAAGTGAGAATCTCGTCGTGTCAATCAAAACAATCATCAATCATTCTATAATCATCGGAATTGTCAGGAAGTTCTGCAATCCATAGTGAATTCCATCACTTGCCAAAATTGCCAGAACACGACACAATCCGGCGAACGTTTACCAGTCATTGTTTATGAAATGACGGGACAGATTGCGGAGTTAGTGTGATGCAGCTATATTACTGCAAGGCATCTTATTGAATTATATCAATTTATTTGTGGGCGCACCAAATATACGATGAGTATGTGGGACGAAAAACGGGAAGTATCCATTCTGCTTGCGGATGTCACTGGCAGCACGTCACTGTATGACAAAACCGGCAATTCCGAAGCACTTGCCCAAATTCAGGCATTTCTCGGTCAAATTAGGCGAATCGTCTCAAGCAAAGGTGGCAATTTCATTCATTCCAAGGGTGATGATGTTCTTTGCACGTTCAAAGAGCCGTCTGGAGCAGTAAGTGCTGCCCGCGAAATCCTCAACAAAAATCTCCGCAACAACCTGTCAATCCATGCCGGATTGCACCATGGCGAAATCATTCGCACCGATGACGATATTTATGGCGATTGTGTCAATGTATGCGCCCGCCTCGCTTCACTTGCCAATCCGGGCGAAGTTTTGTTGAGCCAGATTTTTGTCGATCAGCTGTCGAAAGCAGAACAAGGCAGGCTCCGGGTGCTTGATGATATAAAATTCAAGGGCAAGGACGAACCCATTCGGGTGTATACGATGTTGGCGGAAACCACATCTCAACACACGGAAATCGGCACAATTTCATTTGCTGACATGGGGCAGGCACAAGAGCCTGAACCGCAAATCTGCGTTGAACTGCGTTATGGCGGTCAAACCATTCTCAGTTCAGAATCAGCAAGTATTACGATTGGCCGTTCTGAAGACAATGATCTGGTGATCGAGCAGCCCTGGGTTTCTCGTCAACACGCAACGGTCTCTGTTATGCGCAACAAAGCGCAGCTTGTCGATCGCAGTTCCGGCGGCACATACATAGCAATGGGCAGCAATCCGGAACTCCCCGCATTGCGTGAAACCGTGCTGCTGGTTGGCACCGGCGCAATTTCGCCAACACTTTCGACATCCGCTGAGAATGCCGAAATCATACATTTTACTGTAATTTCAAAGACATAAAATCATCTTGCCTAGACTGTTTTACGTTTATACGGAAACAGTCTGGCCGCTAAGGCGGCCCGGCGCCTGTGCGCCGCCCCCGCGGAGGCCGTGCGCAGACGAATGGCCGTGAGCGAATTAATACGAGAGTGATTCCATCAAATGATGAAGCGATCTAAAGGACATTGCATACTTCAGGTTTCATCTTCGGGAATTCCGTCTTCTTCTTCCAATCCCAGTAAATT
>JALTNS010000288.1 GCA_027000565.1 Rhizobiaceae bacterium
TTATATAGCAATGTAATTTCACCCTGCTGAGGATCAGTACGCATAATGGAAATAGGCCGGCGCATGGGTAAGCGTTCAGCACAGCGAATATGCACAAAACTGCCGGGCTGGGCTTCGGTGGCTGTTTTCGGCGCATGTAAACGCATAATAAACTGATCACCATCAAAGGCTTGATGGTCAATTATTCTGGCGTCTTCAACGTGAATGGTGTTGCGGTTTGGCTCAGTCATGGTCGCTGCTAAAAACAAGTCGTCCGTTTACCAGAGTATGGGTGGCTCGGCCGTGCATTTCCCAGCCCATGAAGGGTGTGTTGTGACCGGCGCTATGGAGTGAATCATGTGACACCGACCAGCTTTGTTGCGGATCAAAGATACAGATGTCGGCGTCAGCGCCCACGCTCAGGTGCCCTCTGTCTATGCCGAGAATGTTGGCAGGCAAACGTGTGACACGGTCAATGGCGTCACTGAGGGGTAATAATTTTTCGTCAGCCAGACGTTTAACCAGGGGTAACAAGGTATCAATGCCTGACAGACCGGGTTCGGTATCAGGAAAGGGCGCCTGCTTGGCATCGGGTTCGTGGGGTTGATGATCGGAGCAAATCGCGTCAATGCCACCCTGTTTGACCGCGTCGCGCAATCCGTCACGATCACGTTCGCTGCGTAGCGGCGGTATAAGGTGACAGGCACTGTTGTAGTCACGAATATCAATGTCTGTCAGGTAAAGATGGTGAACGGCGACATCTGCCGTGACGTTTAGCCCATCATGGCGCGCACGGGCAATCATGTTGGCGGCGCGGGCGGTAGATAGTTGGCTAAAGTGGGCACGCACACCGGTTTGTTCAATCAGTTCGAGGTGACGAGCAACGGCAACCGTTTCAGCCGCCTCGGGAATACCGGGTAAACCAAGTCGTGATGCCAGAGCGCCTTCATGGACGCAACCATTGCTGCTCAGGCCGCTGTCATCAGGACGTATGAAAACAGTTAGCTCGTGTGTAGCCGCATATTCAAAAGCACGTCGAAGAATCAGTGAATTCACAACAGGTTGATTGGCATTACTCATCCCTACCACGCCGGCTTTTTTCAGGCTAAGCATTTCACTAATCAGTTCGCCACCAAGATCACAGGTCAGCGCACCAAGCATATGCAGGTTTGCCATACTCGCTTCGCGTGCTTTGAGGTGAATGAGCTCAACGACCGCGGGTGAATCAATCACCGGATGTGTATCGGGTGGACAAACCAGTGTTGTGATACCGGCGCTGACGGCCGCGGTGGTCTCACTGGCAATGGTGGCCTTGTGCTCTTCACCGGGCTCACGGATACGTGCGGATAAATCTATCAGGCCAGGGCATACCACAAGCTTGTCTGCAGCGAGGCTTAAATCGGCATTAAAGCCATCCGGTGCCTGACCGAGCGCCTGGATCTTGCCATCCGCAACCCAGAGATCCATAGGGGCATCAATGTTGTTTGCTGGGTCAATGACATGACCGCCCTGAATATGGATACGGGTCATGAAGCGCTGCTCCCATCGGCGTTACGCATGGCCATGGCCATGGCCGCCATGCGTACGGCAATACCGTTGCTGACCTGTTGCAGAATGACCGAGTGTGAACCATCAGCCACGATTGAATCCATTTCAACCCCACGGTTAATTGGACCGGGGTGCATCACGATGGCATCGGGTTTGGCCAGCGCCATGCGTGCTTCAGTCATGCCATAGAGATTGAAGTACTCATGTTCACTGGGAATAAAGGCGCCGTGCATACGCTCACGTTGTAAACGCAACATGATAATGACATCGACATCCCTGATGCCGGTGTCAAGGTCCTGATAGACTTGTACCCCCATTTTTTCAATCCCGGCGGGCAGCAGGGTTTGTGGCGCAATAACGCGAAGTTCACCAACACCCAGTGTATTTAGAGCATGGATTTGAGAGCGGGCCACACGGGAGTGCATGATATCGCCCACGATGGCAACCCGAAGCGATGGGAAATCGGGTTTATGTTGACGAATCGTGAACATGTCCAACATGGCCTGGGTTGGGTGTTCGTGACTGCCATCACCCGCATTCAACACGCTGACGTGCGGGGGAACATGGTTGGCGATGAAATGTGCCGCGCCACTGCTGCCGTGGCGAACCACGAACATATCAACATGCATGGCCTCCAGGTTGCGTAACATATCCAGTAAGGTCTCACCTTTACTGCTGCTTGAGGCGCTGATGTTAATGTTTAATACATCGGCTGAAAGTCGTTTTGCAGCCAGTTCAAAGGTGGTGCGGGTACGCGTACTGGGCTCGAAAAACAGGTTGGCGATGGTGTGCCCTTTGAGTGTTTCAAATTTTTTGGTGTCACTGCTGGCAAAGGATGCAGCGGTATCGAGTATCTGGTTAAGCACCGATTTGGGCAGACCCTCGATAGCCAGAAAGTGGCGAAGTTTTCCCTGCGGATCCAATTGAATATTGCCCGGTCTAAGCTTGACCGGTTGTGTGGGCTGGGCTTGCGTTTCTACAGATGACATCAGGCGCTATTATGGCAGGAGTTCGATGCTTTGTCTGCAAGATTTTTAAAAGTTCTTCAAGAAGCTGATGCGAGCCAACTCTGCAAGATGATGCGGGCGGCTTCCCGATCAATAGCGGCTTTTTCGGTATGCTTGCCGAGTGTCTGTTCAGCCTCCAACGAACTGAGGCGTTCCTCGGCTTCATGGACGGGGAGATCAAAGCGCCCTTCGAGTTGACGGGCAAATTTTCGCGCTTTTTTCGTCATGGCTTGTTCGCAGCCATCCATATGCAGGGGGATCCCCACAACCAGGGCATCAGGTTGCCATTCCTGTATCAAGTTTTCGATGCTACGCCAGTCAGGTTTATTTCCCTCGCTATAGAGGGTTGTGAGTGCTGTTGCCGTGCCAGTAAGCGTCTGACCGACAGCAACGCCGGTACGCTTTTCACCAAAGTCAAAGCCCAGTACAGTTTGGCCAATGGCCATCAGGCGTGACCAAAACTGTCTGAGAGAGTAGTAAGATCAATGCCTAATGAAGCCGCTGCAGCCGTCCAGCGGTTTTCAATGGGTGTATCAAAAATAATGGCACTGTCTGCCGGGCAGGTTAGCCAGGCGTTTTCAATAAGTTCATGTTCGAGTTGCCCCTCGCCCCAGCCGGCATAACCAAGTGCTACCAGCGAACGATCTGGACCGCTACCCTCATTGATAGCCTGTAAAATATCCCGTGATGTAGTGAGTGCGGTTGTGTTGGTGATGGGCATCATGGCATCCCATTGTCCGGGAGGTTGATGCAGGACAAAACCACGATCAGTTTGCACCGGGCCACCAAGAAAAACTGGCGTTGTGTTCAATTGTTCGTTTTCGGCGGTCATGCCCATGTTTGTCAGTACATCGGCCAGGGAAATATCCAGAGGTTGGTTAATCACAATACCCATGGCACCCTGTGCGTTATGCTCACAGATATAGGTGACGCTGTGAAAAAAATGGGGATCATTGAGTGCCGGCATGGCAATCAGAAAGTGGTCATTTAAATAGTTATCTGTACTCATGTCTCAAGTATCAGTCAGAGTGATAAAACTGGCAAGCCTTTGTCTATTTTGAGTACAGGCTATTGCCATCCTGGAATATCCATGTGCGGGTAATATAGAGGAGCTCGGTTTCCTGACGAATTTCTTCGGGAAATGGGGCAAAGGGGGAGGCAAGACGAACAATACGGCGGGCAGCATCATCGAGTAAACGATTACCCGAGGAACGGTCAATGGAAATTTCTTTTACAGTACCGTTGGGTTTTAGTGCCACTGTCATTGTCAGTGAGCCACTGAGTTTACGTTTGCGTGCCTCTTCCGGATAGTTTATGCGCCCGATGCGTTCAACTTTTTGTCGCCAGGCATCCTGATAAGCCGCGTATTTGAATTCACGAGTGCTGGCAGTGATAAATTTTGTTTTCTTTTTGCTTTTGTTTGCCATGCGTAATTCTTCGAGTTCTGCACTGGCAGCAGCCATTTGAAAAGCCCGGGACATCATGTCACTGACATTGATTTTCTTTGTTTCCTCTGGTGGAGTTTGCTTGCGCGATGTGATTGTTGTGCTGGATTTTTCGGTGAGCAACACTTCACGCTGTTTCTGTTCAATACGTTGTTGTTGTTTGATAACCGGCAAACTGTGTTCAGGCGCGGTGCCCTGTGTCTGGTGAGTGGTTTTAACGGCCTCATTTCGCAAGGCCTGAGGTCGTTTAACA
>JALTNS010000289.1:0-3720 GCA_027000565.1 Rhizobiaceae bacterium
GGCGGTTTCATCAATTTCCTTGGGTACCCCGGACATGAAGCCCTCAAGTATCCACACCGCAAGGGGGATATTGAACAGGGTATGGGCCAGGGCCACCGCCAGCGGCGTGTCAAACAGGCCCATGGAGGAATAGAGTTGAAAAAACGGTAGGGCAAAAACCGCTGGCGGCGCCATGCGGTTGGTCAAAAGCCAGAAGAAAAGATGCTTGTCGCCCAAAAAACGGTAGCGGGAAAACGCATAGGCGGCCGGCAGGGCAAAACTCACCGATATGGCCATGTTTATGACCACATAGGTCAGTGAGTTGATATAACCATTGTACCAGGAGGGATTGGTGAGAATTTCAACATAGCTGTCGATGGTAAAGTCCTGAGGCCACAGGCTGAACCCGCCCAGAATTTCATTGGTGGTTTTGAACGACATGTTCACCAGCCAATAGATCGGCGCCATCAGGAACAGGATATAGAGCGTTGGCACGAACCAGCGGAAGTTCTTCATGATTCTTCTCCCTTCATGGTGAAGGTGTAGAACACCCAGCACACCAGCAGCGTCATCAGGAAGTAAATCAGGCTCATGGCCCCTGCGCTGCCCAGATTGAACTCACCAAGGGCGGTTTTGACCAGATCAATGGACAAAAACGTCGTGGTATTTCCCGGTCCCCCGCCCGTGAGCACGAACGGTTCGGTGTAGACCATGAAACTGTCGATAAACCGCAGCAGAAATGCCAGCGTGAGCACATGCTTGAGGTTGGGCAGCTGGATGTAGCGGAATACCGCCCAGCGCGAGGCGCCATCAATCCGGGCCGCCTGATAATAGCTGTCGTCAATGGAGCGAAGGCCGGCATAGGCCAATAACACCACCAGCGACGTCCAGTGCCAGACATCCATCAGGATGACCGTGAACCAGGCGGAAAATGCCTGCCGGGTAAAGTTATAATCAAAGCCCAGCGCGTTCAATCCATAGCCAAGCAGGCCAATATCGGGCAGGGCAAAAATATTCCACATGGCGCCAACCACGTTCCACGGAATAAGCAGGGGCAATGACATCAACACCAGACAGACCGAGGCCCAGATGCCTGATTTGGGCATCGACAGGGCAATGACTACCCCCAGCGGAATCTCGATCAGCAATATGATGCCGGTAAAGGCGAACTGGCGCAGCAAGGAGTCCTGGAAACGTTCCGAAGACAGCACTTCGCGGAACCACTTGACCCCCTCAAAGAAAAACAGATTATTGCCAAAGGTTTCCTGAACTGAATAATTGACCACCGTCATCAGCGGCACCACAGCGTTAAGCAGAACGATCAGCAATACCGGCAGCACAAAAAACCAGGCTTTGTTGTTTTGGGTCTTTCCCATGGCTCAGCCCTCCATCTCGACGCGCCAGTCATTGGCGTAAATATTGACCCGCCGGGGGTCGAAGACGACGTGCGGATCGGCCGGAATACTGGCGTCCTCATCAATGACAACAGCAATATCCATGCCTTCAATTGCGGCCCGGACAATCTTTTGATGTCCGATATCCTCGACTTTTTGTATGCTCACCGGAATGCCTTTTTCGCCCAGCGTGATAAATTCGGGCCGGATGCCCAGGTCGGTGCGCACCCCTGGCTTCAGGTTCGGTACGCCGGACAAATCGAACCGGGTTTCTCCAATTTTTGCGGTAATGCCTTTAATATCGACAGGAAGCACGTTCATGCCGGGCGAACCGATAAAATAACCGACAAAGGTATGGCTGGGGCGCTCAAACAGCTCTTCGGGAGTACCGATCTGGACGATTTCGCCCTCAAACATCACCACCACCTTGTCGGCAAAGGTCAAGGCTTCGGTCTGGTCATGGGTCACATAAACCATGGTGTGGCCAAATTGCTTGTGCAACAGCTTGAGCTGGGAGCGCAATTGCCATTTCAGATGCGGATCAATCACCGTCAGCGGTTCGTCAAACAGAATGGCGTTGACGTCTGAACGCACCATGCCCCGGCCCAGGGAAATCTTTTGCTTGACGTCCGCTGTCAGACCCTTTGCCTTTTTGTCAGCCCATTTTTTAAGATCCAGCATATCAAGGGTTTCAGAAACCCGACGCTCGACCTCATCAGCGGCCACCCCGCGATTGCGCAAGGGAAAAGCCAGATTGTCGTGCACGCTCATGGTGTCATAAACGACCGGGAACTGGAAAACCTGGGCGATGTTGCGCCCCTCGGGCTGCAGCTCGGTAACGTCCTTGCCGTCAAACAATATCTTGCCCTCGGAGCTCCTCAACAGCCCCGAAATGATGTTGAGTAGTGTGGTCTTGCCACAACCCGAGGGTCCCAGAAGGGCATAGGCCCCCCCATCATCCCAGGTATAATGCACCTCCTTGAGGGCATAATCCTCATCCCTCACCGGATTGGTGAGATAAGAATGTCGCAAGTGCTGAAGATCAATCCGCGCCATTTTATTGTCCCTATGCCGCCTGTTGTTCTGTCACGGAGCGAATGAGTTTGCCCTCTTCGTCAAATACCATCAGATAGCGGATATCGATATAAAGGCCGATGGCATCGCCGGGATCGTAATTGTGAACGCCGCGGGCGATCATCACCCAGTTCCGGTTCCCGTACTTCACGTGGACAAAGCTTTCAGACCCGGTGATCTCGGTAATGTTGACAACGCCATCAAGCGGTTTTGTCTCGGTTGAGCCGGTCTGTTTTTTTGTGGAAAGATGATGGGCCCGAAAACCAATGGTATAGGTGGCATCGGGCAGGCTCCAATGTCCCTTGGGAACGGCGATCTGTGCCCCGTCGTTCAGATGAAAAGCATTGTTGGTCTTTTTCACCTCAATGATATTCATCGGGGGATTGGAAAATGTCTGGGCGGTAATGATATCCACGGGGTGACGAAATACGTCAACGGTCTTGGCAAACTGGGTCACGCGCCCCTCATTGAGCGTGGCCGCATTGCCGCCCAGCAACAAGGCTTCTTCAGGCTCGGTTGTGGCATAAACAAAAACCGTGCCTGATTCGGCAAAAATCTTGGGCAGTTCTTCGCGCAATTCTTCGCGCAATTTGTAATCCAGATTGGCCAGCGGCTCGTCGAGCAACACCAGCCCGGCACTCTTGACCACGGCCCGGGCCAAAGCGGTGCGCTGTTGCTGGCCCCCTGAAAGCGCCAGCGGCGTCCGGTCGAGAAACTCCTCGATTTTCATCAGCTTTGCGGCCTTTTTCACCGCCGCATCAATTTCAGTTTTGCTGACACCGCTCAGACGCAGAGGCGAAGCAATATTCTCATATACAGTCAGGGTCGGGTAGTTGATGAACTGCTGATAGACCATGGCGACATTACGTTTTTGCACCGCAACTCCGGTGACATTTTTGCCGTCCACCCAGACTTCGCCCGCAGTGGGACGATCGAGCCCGGCCATCAGCCGCATCAGGCTGGTTTTCCCCGAAAGCGTTGGGCCCAGAAGCACATTGATCGTGCCCGACTCAAACTTGAGCGAAACATCGCGGATATGCATCTCCTCGCCTACGCGCTTAGAGACGTTGCGCAATTCCAGCATCTACCGCACTCCTTCTTTAGTGTTGCGCATCATTCGGCTGCCTTTGTCTGTTCGTCTTCATGTTTTTTCTTCAGGTAGTCCTCAAGTCTTTCCGCCTGCCCGCCAGACAGCCACAGCCCGCGCTTGGTGCGCCGCCATAAAATATCCTGGGCGCTGAACGCCCATTCCTTTTCAACCAGATAATCAACC
>JALTNS010000289.1:3730-4229 GCA_027000565.1 Rhizobiaceae bacterium
CTGATATAAATCCTCGCCAAAAAGCAGCCCCAAATCCTTCTCGGAATTCGCATCACCCACAATTTTAAAAGCAATGGTGCCGTAAAGACGCACCAGTCTGCGGGCATGACGGGCACCCAGAAAATCATATTTTTTCCGGAGTTTTCCAACCAGGTCATCAAATCCGGTGACCGCAAAGTCGCCACCCGGCAACGGCTTGCTGGCGGTCCACTCACCGCCCTTTTTCCCGATAATACCGGTAATCCGTTCCAGAGCCGCTTCGGCCAGCCGGCGATAGGTGGTCAGTTTGCCCCCATGCACATTCAGCAGGGGCGCTTTTCCCTCATCATGCAACAGGGTGAGCACATAGTCCCGCGTCGCTTCCTGGGCCTTTGAGGCGCCATCATCCATCAGCGGACGCACCGCCGAATAAGACCAGACAACACTTTCCGGCGTAATGGGGTCAGCAAAATATTCGCTGGCGGCGCTGCACAGATAGGAGATTTCCTCCTCGGTAATG
>JALTNS010000290.1:0-1491 GCA_027000565.1 Rhizobiaceae bacterium
GGCTCCGACCGTGCGCCCCTCGGTACCGCGAATAAAAAATTCCACATTGAGCAGTTTGGTGTTTGAATTACCAGGTTCGGCCACCTCGCGGGCCTGCATTTGCTGCAATTTATCTTCACCTTCTCCGGTGAACTTCGTCCCTTTGTGAGCAAGAGCCACATTGCTGGTCCGGGCAAAGTTTTCCGCATTCTCCACCAGAATTTCGCACATCCGCCGGGCATATTTACGTTTGGTCGAAATAATGCAACGAGTGGTCATGCCATCCAGTCCGGCAAAGTTTTGAACCACATCCTCACGGGCATTTGCCGAAAGTGGTGCGAGTATGACGCCAAACCCGATAAGAAAAATTTTCAGGATTATTGAACCCTTGAATAGTTTCACCCATTTTCCTCCGTCTGATGTCGGGCAAGGTATACTTTATCGGCTGCAATTGCTCCTGCATGCGATATTATTCACACAACAGCAGAAAAGACAATTTGCGGTCAGGCTTTGCAAATGAGTTCGCACTCCGACCTTCATTCAAACACATCGCTGGCCACGGGAAAGGAGAAACTGCGCGGTCATCTGGCGATGATAATGTTCGCGGTTCTGATTTCGGCCTCTTTCAGCCTTGGTGCCATGGCGGTGCCATTCATCGAACCCGGTGCTATTAATACGGTCCGTTTTATCTTTGCCATATTGGTCATGGGCATAATTGTTGTCATAATCCGCGGTCGTATCGAATGGCCACGGGCGCCCTGGCGGTTCTTGCTGCTCGGGTTATTGATGGGCGGATATTTTGTCTTGATGTTTGTCGCGCTTAAAACCGCAAGCCCGGTATCCACCGCTGCGGTGTTCACCCTGATACCGCTGATGAGCGCCGGATTTGGCTTTGTTATCCTTGGCCAGACCACCAGGCCAATTGTATTTGCGAGCCTGGTAATCGCCGCCCTTGGTGCGGTATGGGTGATTTTTCGCGGCGATGTTCAGGCATTGATCTCGTTTAATGTCGGTCGCGGGGAAATGATCTTTTTCATCGGATGCATTATGCATGCGGCATACACGCCGCTGGTAAAGCGCCTTAATCGCGGTGAAAGTGTCATGGTTTTTACCTTCTGGACGCTCGTCGCCAGCACATTTTGGATTTCACTCTATGGCGCCAGCGATCTCTTGACGACCAGATGGGTGCAATTGCCACCCATTGTCTGGATAACCATTGCCTATCTGGCGGTATTTACCACCGCCGGCACATTCTTTTTGCTGCAGTTTGCGTCCCTGCGCCTGCCGTCATCGAAGGTGCTGGCCTATGGTTATCTCACCCCTTCAATCATCATTTTGCTGGAAGGCGCGCTTGGTCACGGCTGGGTCGGATTTGCCGTGGCCATGGGCGCTGTGGTGACGGTTTTTGGGTTGATTATTATGAATCTGGCCCCCGATCGTTAGACTGTTTCACGTTTATACGGAAACCGTCAGGCCGCAAGGGCGGCCCGGCGCTTGTGCGCCGCCCCGCGG
>JALTNS010000290.1:1501-15047 GCA_027000565.1 Rhizobiaceae bacterium
TCGCCCAGATGGAAAAGATCAGTTGATAGGGGTCGCAGCGGGCAATTTTTCCAGCCGCTACCCAGCCGCCAATGATCGCAGCCTTTTCATCGACCAGCGTCTTTAATGAACCTTTGAGCATGTCTTCAATGCGCGGTGCCCCTTGCAATATCTCATTGGCAAACAATCGGCTTTCACGTGGTTGTTTGCGCGACATTTCGAGTTTTCGCATAACATATTGAAGGATTTCGTCCAGCGGATCGCCGGCCTCATTCACATCCCGCAGCGGGTCAAGCCAGGCATCGAGAAGCTGGTCCAGTAAAGCCCGGTGCATGTCTTCCTTGTTGCGGTAATAATAAAGTACATTGGGTTTTGACATGCCGGCGGCAACGGCTATCTGGTCTATTGTTGAGCCGCGAAACCCGTGGGTGGAAAAAGTCTCCAGCGCAGCCTCCAGAATGCGCTCTTCGCTTTCCTGCTGAATGCGGGTACGGCGACGCGAACCTGATGCACGGGATTTGGCAATTGTGCTACTCATAGGTCGCCGCATCCCTTTGCGCCAATGCCCTTGAGAATGATGATTTTGACATCCCGGCGGGCACAATTCCATTGATCGTCAGAAAGGGCCTTGCCACCGTTCAGCGTGTTAATCTGGTGAACAAAATCGGCGTAATGCTGGGTTGTGGCCCAGATCATGTAAAGCAGATGGCGCGGGTCAATCGGATCAATCAGCCCGTCATCAATCCACCGTTGAATAATTGCCATGCGGCTGTCGGTCCAGTCGCGCAGGGTGGTTTCCAGATAGTCCTGAATAATTGGCGCACCATGCATCACCTCGTTGGCCCAGATTTTCGACCCGTTCGGGTGGGAACGCGAAATCTCCATCTTTTTATCAATATAGCGCGAAAGGGCCTCAACCGGATCGCTGTTTTCATCGAAGGATTGTGCCGCCTCAAGCCAGATCGAGAATATCTCTTCGATGATCTGCCGGTAAAGCACCAGTTTGGTCGGGAAATAATAATGCAGATTGGCCTTTGGCATGCCGGCCCGGTCAGCAATCATCTGGGTGGTTGCGCCGCGAAAGCCGAACTCGGAAAATACCTCTTCCGCGGCTTTAAGGATAAGGGCTTCCTTTTCCCGCCGGATAGCGGCCTTGGGTGCCGGGTGTCCGGATTTTGCCCGGATCTTCTCCGCGGCGCGGGGTGCAGGTTTTTTCAGCGCGTGTTCCATAAAGTTCCCTGATAGCAGGTAAGTGTGCGGCCTGAAAGAAAAATCTTGACCAACTGGTCAGGAATGTTAGTGTTTCATCATGGCGAAATTGGCCCCCATGTGCAACCATGCGCGGTGTTCAATTTCGATCTACCGGGTTTTGGCAATCTCAGGGAGGAACGGGCATGTCAGGTCGTGGGACTGCGAAGTCGAATTCGCTTGAAAGTTTCTGGATGCCGTTTACGGCCAACCGGCAATTCAAGCAAAAGCCGCGGATGTTTGTTGCCGCTGACCGAATGTATTACACCACCTCGGAAGGGGCGGAGGTGCTGGATGCAACATCCGGCCTGTGGTGCGTCAATGCCGGTCATCGCCGCCCGAAAATCGTCAAGGCGGTGGCCGAGCAGGTCGAGGAGCTGGACTATGCGCCTGCTTTTCAAATGGGGCATCCCAAGGCTTTTGAGCTGGCCGCCCGGCTGGTTAATCTTGCGCCCGATGGTATCAGCCATGCGATGTTTACCAATTCCGGTTCTGAATCGGTCGAGACCGCGCTAAAGACCGCGCTGGCCTATCACCGGGTCAAGGGTGATGGTGCGCGGTTCCGGCTGATTGGTCGCGAACGCGGATATCACGGGGTCAACTTTGGCGGCATTTCGGTTGGCGGCATCGTTTCCAACCGCAAGATGTTTGGCACATTGCTGACCGGCGTTGACCACATGCGCCACACCCACGATCTGGAAAAAAACGCCTGGTCGCGCAACGAACCGGAACATGGCGCGGAACTTGCCGATGATCTGGAGCGTATTGCAGCCCTGCACGACCCTTCAACCATCGCAGCGGTAATCGTTGAACCTTTGGCCGGTTCCACCGGTGTATTGCCGCCGCCAAAAGGCTATCTCAAACGGTTGCGCAAGATTTGCGACAAACACGGTATTTTGCTGATTTTTGACGAGGTGATTACCGGTTTTGGCCGCCTCGGCACACCCTTTGCCGCCGATTATTTTGGCGTCACGCCCGATATCATGATCACCGCCAAGGGCCTGACCAACGGCATTATCCCGATGGGTGCGGTGCTGGTTAAGTCGGAAATCTATGAGGCCTTCATGAACGGCCCCGAGCATATGATCGAGTTTTTCCACGGCTACACCTATTCGGGCAATCCGGTGGCATCTGCCGCAGGCCTTGCAACCCTTGACACCTATGAGGAGGAGGGGCTTTTGACCCGCGGTGCAGAGCTTGCCGATTATTGGGCCGATGCGGTGTTTTCGCTCAAGGGCCTGCCCCATGTGATCGATCTGCGCACCATGGGGCTGATTGGTGCAATCGAGCTTGAGCCTATTGCCGGCGAGCCGACCAAGCGGGCATTTTCTGCTTTTCTCGATGCCTATGACAAGGGACTGCTGATTCGTACCACCGGCGATATCATTGCCCTTTCTCCACCGCTGATCATCGAAAAAAGCGAGATCGATTTCATCTTTGATACCCTTAGAGGCATTCTCAAAAATCTGGCATAGGAGGCCACACCATGGCGCTAAAAAGCAATCACAGAATCAATGGCGATCGGCTGTGGGACATGTTGATGGAAATGGCAAAAATCGGCCCCGGTGTGGCCGGTGGCAACAATCGCCAGACTTTGACCGACGAGGACGGCGAGGGCCGTCATCTGTTTCAAAAATGGTGCGAGGCGGAAGGGCTGACCATCGGCGTTGACCAGATGGGCACGATGTTTGCGCGGCGCGAGGGCACTGATCCGGATGCCTTGCCGGTCTATGTCGGTTCACACCTTGATACACAGCCAACAGGCGGCAAATATGACGGTGTATTGGGCGTTCTGGGCGGGCTGGAAATTATCCGTACCCTGAACGACCTTGAAATCAAGACCAAACACCCGATCGTGGTCACCAACTGGACCAATGAGGAAGGCACACGTTTTGCCCCGGCGATGCTCGCTTCCGGGGTTTTTGCCGGAGTGCTGGAGCAGGACTGGGCCTATAACATCGAAGATGCTGCGGGCAAAAAATTCGGCGATGAACTGGAACGCATAGGCTGGCGCGGTGAAGAGGAAGTGGGTGCCCGCAAGATGCATGCATTTTTTGAACTGCATATCGAGCAGGGGCCAATTCTTGAGGCCGAAGAAAAAGAAATCGGCGTTGTCACCCATGGTCAGGGCCTTTCGTGGACGCAATTGACAGTCACCGGCAAGGACAGCCACACTGGCTCGACCCCGATGCCGATGCGCAAGAATGCCGGTCTCGGCATGGCGCGCATTTTGGAAAAAGTCGATGAGATTGCCTGGTCGCACAAGCCCAATGCGGTTGGTGCTGCGGGCCACATTGATGTCTACCCCAATTCGCGCAATGTCATCCCCGGCAAGGTGGTGTTTACGGTTGATTTCAGATCACCGGAACTGGCCGTCATCGAGGACATGGAACAGCGGCTGGCGGTTGCGGCGAAAGAGATTTGCGATGATATGGGTCTGGGTCTCGAAATTGAAAAAGTCGGTGGTTTCGACCCGGTCAAATTTGATGAAGGCTGTGTCACCGCAGTGCGCAATGCGACCGAACGGCTTGGTTATTCACACATGAACATCATTTCCGGTGCCGGTCACGATGCCTGCTGGGTCAACAAGGTTGCCCCGACTGCGATGGTCATGTGCCCCTGCGTCGATGGATTATCCCATAATGAGGCGGAGGAAATTTCAAAAGAATGGGCCACCGCCGGTGCTGACGTGCTGTTTCATGCGGTGGTGGAGACGGCGGAGATTGTGGGGTGAAGGGAAGTATTACCCCCACCACGTCATTCCTGTGGCTCCGACGGGCGATCAATCTTCGGTCGACCGCGAAAACCGTCTACGATCACAGGAATCTACCCCTCAGGGTTGGCGCAAAAGAGGATGGTATCTTGTGGCGGATAGGGGAGAGGAATGGATCCCTGTGACAAGCACAGGGATGACGGAGGAATGGGTTTACAAACCAACATACAAAGAGATGCAAAATACCGGGAGAACCAATATGACCACAATCATCAAAAACGGCACCATCGTCACTGCCGACCGCACTTATAAGGCGGATGTGAAAATCGACGGCGGGATTATCAGCGAAATTGGCGATAATCTCTCCGGTGATACCGAACTTGATGCCACCGGCTGTTATGTCATGCCCGGCGGCATTGACCCGCACACCCATCTGGAAATGCCGTTCATGGGCACCTATTCGTCGGATGATTTTGAATCAGGCACAAGAGCCGCCCTTTCCGGCGGCACCACCATGGTGGTTGATTTTGCCCTGCCATCGCCGGGCCAGTCGCTGCTTGAGGCGTTGCAAATGTGGGACAACAAATCGACCCGCGCCAATTGTGACTATTCATTCCACATGGCGATCACCTGGTGGGGTGAGCAGGTTTTCAACGAGATGGAAACTGTGGTCAATGAACGCGGCATCAACACGTTCAAACATTTTCTCGCCTATAAGGGCGCGTTGATGGTCAATGACGATGAGCTCTATGCCTCGTTCCAGCGCTGTGCCGAGCTTGGTGCCATGCCGCTGGTGCATGCGGAGAACGGCGATGTGGTGGCTGAACTCTCCAGCCGTTTGCTGGCTGAAGGTAATTCAGGCCCCGAGGCCCACGCCTATTCGCGCCCAACCCAGGTTGAGGGCGAGGCCACCAACCGGGCGATCATGATTGCCGACATGGCCGGTGTGCCGCTCTATGTGGTGCATACCTCCTGCGAGGAAAGCCACGAGGCGATCAGACGCGCCCGCCAACAGGGCAAGCGGGTTTATGGCGAGCCGCTGATCCAGCATTTAACCCTTGATGAAAGCGAATATTTCAACAAGGACTGGGACCACGCGGCGCGGCGCGTCATGTCGCCACCGTTCCGTAACAAACAGCATCAGGATTCGCTGTGGGCCGGTCTTGCCGCCGGTTCGCTGCAGGTGGTGGCGACCGACCACTGCGCCTTCACCACCGAACAAAAACGTTTTGGCGTTGGCGATTTCACCAAAATTCCCAACGGTACCGGCGGGCTTGAAGACCGGATGCCGATGTTGTGGACCAATGGCGTTGCCACTGGCCGCTTGACCATGAATGAATTCGTTGCCGTCACCTCGACCAATATAGCCAAAATCCTCAATATCTATCCAAAAAAGGGCGCAATTCTAGTGGGAGCGGATGCGGATATCGTGGTCTGGGATCCGGAAAAGGAAAAGACCATTACAGCCAGCACCCAGCAGTCGGCCATCGACTATAATGTGTTTGAGGGTAAACACGTCAAGGGTCTGCCACGCTATACGCTGTCGCGCGGGTTTGTTTCGGTTGAAGATGGTGCAATTAAAACCCGCGAGGGCCACGGCGAATTTGTCAAACGTGAACCCAATGGCGCGGTCAACAAAGCGCTTTCAAGCTGGAAAGAACTCACCGCCCCAACACCGGTACAACGCACGGGCATTCCGGCAAGCGGGGTTTGATGGGTTTGGTGTTATTTTTTACCCCCACCCGAAGCCGATTGCATCGCCTTCGACCTCCCCTCAAGGGGGAGGTGGGAGCGAGGTTGCAATTATCATGTGTACTTCACCGGCCGTTAAGGAAGACACCATGAACACCTCCGTCATTGAAACAAAAAACCTGTCTCTGACATTTGAGACCAATGATGGTCCGGTTCATGCTCTGTCGGATATTGATCTCACCATAAACAAAGGTGAATTCGTTTCGTTCATCGGCCCGTCCGGCTGTGGCAAGACCACGTTGTTAAGAGTGATTGCCGACCTTGAACAGCCAACAGCCGGCACAATTACCGTTAATGGCATGACACCGCATGAGGCGCGGATGAAACGCGCCTATGGTTATGTGTTTCAGGCCGCCGCTCTTTACCCGTGGCGGACAATTGCCGGCAATGTCGCCCTGCCGCTGGAGGTGATGGGGTTATCGAAACAGGAACAAAAAGACCGGATTGCCAAGAATCTCGATCTGGTCAATCTCGCTGGTTTTGAAAACAAGTTTCCCTGGCAATTGTCCGGCGGTATGCAGCAGCGGGCGTCAATTGCCCGCGCCCTGGCGGTTGAACCCGACATGCTGTTGATGGACGAACCCTTTGGCGCGCTGGATGAAATTGTCCGTGACCACCTCAACGAACAATTGCTGCTTTTATGGTCTAAAACCCGCAAGACAGTAGCCTTTGTTACCCATTCGATCCCCGAGGCGGTATTTTTATCGACCCGCATTGTGGTGATGTCACCGCGCCCGGGACGTATTCACGAGGTGATTGATTGTAATCTCGGCGATGAGCGACCTCTGGAAATCCGCGAAACACCGGAGTTTTTGAAGATTGCCCATCAGGTGCGCGAAGGGCTGAGACTGGGGCATTCCTATGATGAGTAGTGTTTTGATGTTTCGCCCCTCACCCGTCCTTTGCTTCGCTCCGGCCACCCTCTCCCCCAAGGGGAGAGGAAAACCCTTGCAGCAACACGCGAGGCAAAGATGAATCTGACCTCCATTCTCAAAGGCTCAACGATCCCCGTTCTCACGGTGACCGCGGCGATTTTTGCCATCTGGTATGCAAGTGTGGTGTGGCTCAATGCGCCGTTTGAGCGTGATCAGGCCGAGCGCGCCGGGAAAGAGATTACCTTCAGCCAGATTTTGCCCAAGACCATGGCGCAGAAACGCCCGGTCATTCCCGCACCGCATCAGGTGATTGCCGAGATATGGAAAACCACGGTGATGAAAAAAATCACCTCCAAGCGCAGCCTGATATATCATGCCTGGATTACCCTTTCATCGACACTTCTGGGCTTTCTGCTGGGCACAATTCTGGGCATTGCGCTGGCGGTTGGCATTGTTCATTCGATGACCCTGGATAAAAGCCTGATGCCGTGGATTATCACCAGCCAGACCATTCCGATATTGGCGATTGCGCCGATGATCATCGTGGTGCTGAACGCGGTCGGCATTCAGGGGCTTTTGCCCAAGGCATTTATCTCGATGTATCTGTCGTTTTTTCCGGTCGCAGTCGGCATGGTCAAGGGACTGCGCTCGCCCGATGTCTTACATCTTGATTTGATGCATACCTATAGCGCGACCAAAGCCCAGGTGTTCTGGAAACTGCGCTGGCCGTCGTCCATTCCGTTTCTGTTTACCTCGCTCAAGGTGGCGATTGCCGCATCTCTTGTCGGTGCGATTGTCGGTGAACTTCCAACGGGCGCGGTGGCTGGTCTTGGTGCAAGGCTTTTAGCCGGTTCTTATTACGGCCAGACGATCCAGATATGGTCGGCTTTGTTTGTGGCAGCCTTTCTGGCCGCAACGCTGGTCTGGTTGATCGGGGTGATCGACCGGGCAGTGCTCAAACGCATGGGGATGGCGCAATGAACATGCAGCGCAGTGTTGTGACCAGTATTCTGGCGGTGATTGGCATTTGGGCAGCGGCGGCTTTTGTTTTTTCAAGACTTGCTGATGGCAATATGGCGACCAGCGGTTGGCTCTTGACCATCATGGTGTGGTTGATGGCCTGGTTTTTGGTCCATAATCTTGCAGCGATGAAGTTTGCATCCCGTTTTACCAGCATCGCAATCAGCCTGGTAATCCCGCTGATTTTCGGCTTAACCCTGTTATTCCTGTGGGAAGTCATCACCCGTGGGCTTGGCATTCCTTCGGTATTGTTGCCACCCCCCAGTCAGATTGCCGGGCGCATTGCCTCATCTACGGATATTCTTGCTGCCGATTTTCAGCAGACCTTCATGAAGGCGGTGCTGTTCGGCTATGCGATGGGTTGCGGCCTTGGTTTTGCGGTTGCCATTCTGGTTGATCGCTCTCCATTTTTACGCAAAGGGTTGATGCCGATCGGCAATCTGGTCGCCGCCCTGCCGATTGTCGGTACTGCACCGATCATGGTGATGTGGTTTGGTTTTGACTGGCAATCGAAAGCCGCCGTCGTCATCATCATGACGTTTTTTCCAATGTTGGTAAACACGGTTGCAGGCCTTTCAGCTTCAGGTCATATGGAGCGAGATCTGATGCGCACCTATGCCTCGAGCTACTGGCAGACATTGTTCAAGCTGCGCCTTCCCGCCGCCTTGCCATTCATTTTCAACGCCCTGAAAATCAATTCGACACTGGCGCTGATTGGCGCAATTGTTGCCGAGTTTTTTGGTACACCGATTGTTGGCATGGGTTTTCGCATATCGACCGAGGTTGGCCGCATGAATGTCGACATGGTGTGGGCCGAGATTGCCATGGCGGCTCTTGCCGGTTCGATTTTTTACGGGCTTGTCAGCCTGATAGAAAGAAGATTAACATTCTGGCATCCGTCATATAGATAGAGCCATAACAAACGTATTTTCACGGTTGAGAATACAAACAAGGGAGAACGAAATGAAAAAAGCAATCGCATTAACGCTTGGCGTTGCCATGTCACTGATGGCAGGTGTCGCCGTTGCGCAGGAAAAGCTGACCCTGCAACTGAAATGGGTAACCCAGGCACAATTTGCCGGTTATTACGTTGCCAAGGACAAGGGTTTTTACAAGGAGGTTGGGCTTGATGTGGAAATCAAGCCGGGTGGGCCCGATATTGCCCCGCCACAGGTAATCGCCGGTGGTGGTGCTGATGTTATTCTCGACTGGATGCCTTCGGCACTTGCAACCCGCGAAAAAGGCGTGCCGCTGGTCAATATCGCCCAGCCGTTCAAGCGTTCCGGCATGATGCTGACCTGCCGCAAGGAAACCGGTATCAAGTCGCCAGCAGACTTCAAGGGCAAAACCCTTGGTGTATGGTTCTTCGGTAATGAATATCCGTTCCTTTCATGGATGAGCCAGCTCAATATTCCAACCGATGGCAGCGCCGGTGGTGTCAAGGTTCTGAAACAGGGCTTCAACGTTGATCCGCTGTTGCAGAAACAGGCCGATTGCGTATCGACCATGACCTACAACGAATATTGGCAAGTGATCGATGCGGGTCTTACACCTGACCAGCTTGTGACCTTCAAATATGAAGATCAGGGCGTGGCAACACTGGAAGACGGTATTTATGTGCTGGAAAAAAGCCTTGAAGATCCAAAGATGGTCGACAAGCTTGCCCGATTTGTCAAAGCATCAATGAAAGGTTGGGCCTGGGCGCGTGATAACTCCGACGCTGCGGCCATGATTGTTCTGGAAAATGACGCAACCGGTGCTCAAACCGAAGCGCATCAAAAACGGATGATGGGCGAGATCAACAAGCTTACTGCCGGTTCGGACGGTACACTGGATGTGGCTGCAGCCGAGCGTACAGTTGCAACCCTGATGAAGGGTGGTTCTGATCCGGTTATCACCAAAAAGCCGGTCGGTGCATGGACCTCGAAAATTACCGATATGATCAAATAGAAACTGATCCATATAGCACGGAAAGCGGGGGGCATTTGCTCCCCGTTTTTTTACTATAATTGAAAACACCGGGTCTGCCGCCCTTGATATATGTGGTTTGAATCAAGATATAGGGTGAAGAGTGGAATGATGGCGGGCTGTCTTGCCAGATGTGCCACATTCCCGCATGTTAGGTGTGGGGCAAGCCAATCCGGAGACTGAAATGGGAAATATGAGTTTTGCCAGAAATCAGCTTGTGGCGCTGCTGTCGGGCCTGTTTTTGTGGCCGCTGGCTTCCACCCTGCCGGCCGTTGCCGGTTGCAGCGATGCGCCGACCCCCGGCGTGGACTGGTCTAAATGCCGCAAAAGGAATGTTGTTTTAAGCGGTAATGACCTTTCCAATGCCAATATGGCCGGCATCGATCTCGCCGGTTCCGATGTCCGCAATACCCGGTTGAAAAATTCCGATCTAAACAAGGCAAGGGTTGCCCGGACAAATTTCAGCAAGTCTGATCTTTCCGGGGCAAATCTTTCGAAAATAGAAGGGTCCCGCGCCAGTTTTGTTGGTTCAATGATGAAACAGGTTAAGCTCAACAAGGCGGCAATTTTTCGGGCGAATTTTTCCAGTGCAATTCTCAGCGATGCGGATCTAAGCAAGTCTGAACTCGGACGGGCAAATTTTGAAGACGCCGACCTTAGAGGTACAAATTTCGAATATTCCAATCTTTCGCGGGCCTATTTTGGCGGTGCTGTTCTTGAAAATGCTGATTTCGAAAATTCGTGGCTTTATCGCACTCAATTGTCGGGTGTTGACCTGTCAATGGTCAAGAACCTGAAACAGAGCCAGATTGAACTGGCATGCGGTGATGATAAAACCAAACTACCAAAAGGTTTGGCACCCCCGGCGGGCTGGCCCTGTACCAACGACGAATAATGTGAAAAACTGACAGGCCGTGACGGCGCCTGATAAAAGCGCCGCCAATCTATTATCTAACTGGCTGATATAAATGGCGTATGGTTTTTCATCGCCGGTTACAAAGGCATGATTCATGGACAACAATACTCTGGTTTCGGGCGTCAACGAATGGCTGGCTGATCAGGCGCTGTCGGAGCCTGATATTGTCATGATGTTCGAAGGCTTGACCCACCGGCTGCGCGGCATTGGAATTCCGCTGGCCCGTGCCCGGTTGACATGGCCGACCCTGCACCCCTTGTTTCAGGCAGAAACGGTTTTGTGGACTCATGGCAGGGAAACCGAATTTGAGCAGTTTATCCATCAGGAATCGATGAGCAATGCCTGGCTGCTTTCACCGATGAAACACATGCTGGAACACGATCTATCGATCCTCAGACGCAACCTCGACGGGCCCAACAAGCTGCTGGATTTTGAGATACTGAACGACATGATTGATATCGGCATGACCGATTATCTGGTGGTCTCAACGGAATTTTCGAACCAGAATCTTGGCGATCAAATCCCGAGAAGAGGTATCTTTGTGACCTGGTGTGCAGACCGCCCGGGCGGGTTTTCCAACGACGAAATTCAGTCATTGCAGAAAATTCAGCGTCGTTTTGCAGTTGCATGCAAAACCGTTGTTCAGGCAAGAATTGCCAATAATGTCACCAAAACCTATCTCGGCAATCATGCCGGTCAACAGGTGTTGAGCGGCTCGATCCGCCGTGGCGATGGCAATCAAACCAATGCGGTTGTCTGGATGAGTGATCTTCGAAACTCAACAGCACTGGCCGATACAATGCCCGGTGATGAATATCTAAAACTTCTCAATACCTATTTTGAGTGCACGGCGGGTTCGGTGATCGATGCCGGTGGCGAAGTTCTGGATTTTATCGGTGATGCGGTATTGGCAATTTTTCCGTTTGATTCTGAAAGTGAAAAAAACTGCGCAATATGCTCGGCCACCAAAGCCCTTCATCTCTCGCAACAGGCCCATGCCGAAATCAGTGAGCAGCGCAAGGAAGAGGGGCTCCCGGCGATCAATTACGGGGTTGGGCTCAATGTTGGGTCGGTGACCTTCGGTAACATAGGTGTGCCCGAGCGTTTGTCGTTTTCAGTTATTGGCCCGACAGTCAACGAGGTTGCACGCATTGAAACCATGACCAAGGCAATCGGCAAGTCGATACTGGCAAGTAAAGATGTCGCCGCGTTTGAACCATCGGCCTGGGTATCTGTCGGTGAGCATGCCTTGCAGGGCGTTTCAAAACGGATGGAGCTTTTTACCCTTGTCGATGCTGATATGCAGGATATGACCGCCGGGCCGGAAGTGATTGACAGCCAATTGGCCGATATCAAGACGACTTTGATTAACTGATCGAGACTGTTTCACATTTATACGGAAACAGTCAGGCCGCAAGGGCGGCCCGGCGCTTGTGCGCCCGCCCTCGCGGAGGCCCATGCGCAGCACAAATGGCCTTGAGCGAATGAAAACGAGAGTGATTCCATTAGATGATGAAGCGCTCTGGGGGCGGAACCCATTAAATTCACTCGCTGCCAAAGTCTGTCTGGCTGGAAAACAGATCCGGCGCAAACAGCGGTGCATCGAGGGTACCACCGACAAAAAACGGGATATTGTGGGTGATGTCCTGCGGATTTTTTTCATCCGGTGTTTTGGACGTTGACAATAATACCCGGCCGTTCATCGCCAGGCTGCTTCGCCACAAATCAACCTTGCCGCCGATTTTTGCCAGCAGCCGTTCGCCCTCAACCCGCGAGTTTTGAAAAAACGCAATACCATTGGCAATATGCATACCGACCTCAAGTTTGCTGAATTCCGTGGTTTTGGCAAGAACCTTGGTATTGTCGAGAATGATCGAGTTTTCTCCATCAATGGCAATTTCAGCAATGTTCAGGCCCTCCAGCCGACCGGAAACTGCCGAAAGTGTGGTATTGCCGTTTAACCGGCGCATCAACTGGGAGGCATTTCTACCTTTCGATTTCAGTGATACTGTTGCCGTACCCCGGCCAATTATCTTGATACCACCAGTGGTGATAATCTGGCTCAACTGGTCAAGATCGATATCCACCAGATTGAGTTTTACCTCACCTGCTGGCAGTCCGTCTTCCTTGGAAGCCTGCAGTTGCGCCTGAATCATACCATCGAATATTGTTGCTTCGCCAACATCGAGGATGAGATTGCCATCCCGCGCCTGCACGGTGGCAGCCATCGAAGTCATTGACAGATCGCCAAGAACTGCAGTTTTGGCGGAAAAGCGCAAATCGAGATCAAACTTGTCTATCAGACCGATTTCGGCAATTTCCTTGGCAGTTGTGGCATCGCCACTACCCTTCAAAATCGCCTGAAAATAGGGGTCAAAATTCAAGGCATCCAAAGCCAGGGTGCCCGAAAGGCCGACCCTTCCCTTGTCAGATATGGACATATCGATGAACCCGGTACCGGTATTGCCATCCATCGAGATGCTGGCGTCCTGAAATTTCAGATTGGATGCTGACGCAAGCAATTTTGATGTGAGTTTCAATTCGCCCGGAGTCGAACCCGGCGACAGATCGTAGCCAATCCACGCCAGAAACTGCCGCACTGACGGTGAAGTGATATTAACGGTGCCGACAAATTGCGAGCTGATATTGCGGTCTGCTTTACCTTCGATACGGGCTTCAAGCGAGTTTGATTTCAAATTAAAAATTATGTCGGATGCACCGCCGGTCAGCAAATCCAGTGGCGTGTCAGTGCGCAGGGCAAATTCAACCACCTCTCCCTGCCAGACCATCGAGCCGGTTACAGTGGCAACCCCGTCGGTGCGCGGCCAGGAGATTTCCACATTAAGGCTGGTGATTTTCAGCCTGTGGCCGCTCTGGTCGTTTTGATAATTTATCGCGCCATTAACGATCTGAAAATTGCCAAGCCGAAGGTGTTCAGCCGAGCCATCTTCATCACCTTCTTTTGTCATCGCCAAAAGCAATCGTGAAAAGGCACCGGCATTTGAAAACCAGTTGACGCTTCCCTCCGGGGTAACTTTCAAATCAAACTGCGGTCGGATCAATTTGAAATTTGCC
>JALTNS010000291.1 GCA_027000565.1 Rhizobiaceae bacterium
GCCCATGTGGATGTGGAGAATGCCGAGCGTTATCCCGATTATGTTGCGGCAGCAAAACCCGCATTTGAAAAATACGGGGCAAAATTTCTGGCCCGTGGCGGTGAAAGCCACGGCCTTGAAGGCATTCACCGGGCGCGCAATGTGGTGATTGAATTTCCCTCAATGCAGGCTGCGCTCGATTGTTATCATTCCGAAGATTATCAGGCGGCAAAAGCTATCCGGGTGACAGTTGCAACCGCAGATATGACAATAGTTGAAGGTTTTGACGGCTGAGTTTTGATGCTCGGGCAATTGTTTCGCAATGTAAAGTTGACGAGTTTATCTTGAAATTTGCCAAATTAACCCTACGTCACAGGTAACGAAACCATTCGGGCAATCCATTGTGGATATGCTCTGTTAGCGAAGGGGTGAACATTAATATGACCAACACTTTTATTCGTCCTGCCTGGACGCCTGTTACCATTGCGATGATGATTCTCGGCTTTATGCTGTTTTGGCCATTGGGCCTTGCAATGATTGCCTATATCCTGTGGGGCGACCGGCTTGACGCGTTCAAAACGGAGGTAAACCGGGCCACCGATGGCTTTGCCAACGGGTTTTCCGGTCGTTGCTCAAAAAGCCACCGTCGCCGTGGGCCTTGGCAGCAACACGCCAGAAGCGGCAATGTTGCCTTTGATGAATGGCGCGAGGCTGAGCTTGAACGCCTTGATGAAGAACGTCGCAAACTTGACGAGATGCGCCGTGAGTTTGAAGATTATTCACGCGAATTGCGCCGCGCCAAGGATCAGGATGAATTTGATCGCTTCATGAATGACCGTGATGCACCGGCTGCCAAAAAGCCGAAAAAGTCACCGCGTAAATCCGGCGGCAAGGAAATCAGCAATTAGTTTTTCAATCCACTTGAACAATTGACGGGGCTCGCGTGGCCCCGTTTTTTTGCTTGAAATTATTTACTTTAACTATAAATATTTTAATGTTAAAATACCTGCGGATTGCGAGCAGGAGCGGATATGAAAATCACAGTAATTGGCGGTGGCCCGGGCGGATTGTATTTTGCGCTTTTAACCAAAAAGGCTCGCCCAGACTGGCAAATCGAGGTTTTTGAACAAAATCAGGCTGATGATACTTTCGGATTTGGCGTGGTATTTTCAGACGACACACTTGATGAATTTTTAAGCCGCGATCAGGAAACCTATGAACTAATTCGTGATGAGTTTGCCTATTGGCAGGATATTGCGATCCACTACAAGGGCCATGAAATGCGCTGCGGTGGCAATGGGTTTTGCGGCACCTCGCGCAAGACACTGCTCAATGTATTGCAAAAAAGATGCGCTCAGCTTGATATCCCGATGCATTTTGGTGTGCAGATTGCACCTGAAGATATTGCCGAACGCTTTGCTGATTCTGATATGATCCTTGCTGCTGACGGCATCGGTTCGCAGATCAGGGATGCACGTAAAAATGACTTCAAGCCATCGGTCACACTTAAAAGCAACCGTTTCTGCTGGATGGGTTCGACCCGGCCAATGGACGAATTCAATTATTTTTTTAAACAGACCGAACACGGCATAATCATTGCCCACACCTACCAGTATGAAAAAGACCGTTCGACCTGGGTATTTGAAATGGATGAGGACTGCTGGCAGGGTCATGGCTTCGAAGAATTTGACGAAGAGGGATCCGGGGCCAAACTGGAGAAGATTTTTGCCGATGAATTACTTGGACACCCGTTGCTGCTCAACCGTTCGATGTGGCGGCGTTTCCCGCGGATATTTTGCGAAAACTGGTGGTCCGACAATATTGTCATTCTCGGCGACGCCAAGGCATCGGCGCATTTTTCAATCGGGTCCGGCTCGAAACTGGCAATGGAATGTGCCATCGGCCTGTCCGACGCGGTGATTGCCCATGGCGAGGAAGACATAACCAAAGCCTTTCAAGCCTATGATGACGCGCGTCGCACGCCCTGCCAGATCATCCAGCACAATGCCGATGTGTCGCTGGCGTGGTTTGAGCATATGGACCGCTCGTTTGATATGGAACCGTTGCAATTTGCTATGGTGGTGATGTGCCGGGCCAAATCAATCACCTATGATAATCTGATTTTGCGCGATGCGGAATTTGTTAAAAAGGCTGACGATGAATGGTATGCCCGCCACCTGCGCGAGACCGGCGAAGATTTGCGCGACACAAGACCGACGCCGATGTTTTCAAAATTTCGCTTGCGTGAAATGGAACTCGCCAACCGGGTGGTGATGTCGCCCATGGCGCAATACAAGGCCGACAAAGATGGTAATTTGACCGACTGGCACAAGGTGCATTACGGCTCGCACGCTCTCGGCGGCATGGGATTGATATTCACCGAAATGACCTGCCCTTCACCCGATGCCCGTATCACGCCGGGTTGTCCCGGCATGTGGAGCGATGAACAGGAGCAGCAGTGGCGCGAGATTGTCAATTTTATCCACGAAAATTCAATCGCCAGGGTCTGCATGCAATTGGGCCATGCGGGTCGAAAGGGTTCAACTCAGCTTGGCTGGCAGATGCCCGATACACCTTTGGAAGATGCAAAAGCCAACTGGCCGTTATATTCAGCATCACCCCTGCCATGGGTTGATGGGGTTAATGATGTGCCTGCCGAGATCGACCGGCAAACAATGGACCGGGTACGCGATGAATTTGTCGCGTCAACCGAACGCGCCGCGCGGGCCGGATTCGACATGCTGGAACTGCACTGCGCCCACGGTTATCTGCTTGCCTCATTCCTTTCCCCGCTGACCAATCTGCGTGGCGATGAATATGGTGGTGCTGCTGAAAATCGTGTGCGTTATCCGCTGGAGGTGTTTTCGGCCATGCGCGCTGTGTGGCCGAACGAGCGACCGATGTCGGTACGCATTTCCGCTTCCGACTGGAAAGAGGGCGGCATCAGCGAAGAAGATTTCCTCTACTTTGCCGAAGCCTTCCGCGATGCCGGCTGTGATCTGATTGATGTATCATCCGGCCAGACCGTGCCGGATCAGGCGCCCAATTACGGCCGTATGTATCAGGCGCAATTTGCTGAGGCCATTCGCAATGTACCTCAAATCGCCACCATGGCGGTCGGTGCGATTACCGAACCGGCGCAGGTCAACACTATTTTGCATACAAGGCGGGCTGACCTGGTGGCGCTCGGGCGACCGCATTTGTGGAACCCCTATTTTACCCACCAGGCAGCCGCATGGTATGGCGCGAACAACCTCGCCAATTGGGCAGAACCCTATTACCCCGGTGCCCAGCAAGCCGCGCGCGAACAACAAAAGTCTCGCGAAAAAATGCTGGAACTGCAAAAACAGGCATCCCCCAGCCAGCACCGGAAGTGAAAATCCGATTGCGGATACGCTCATCTGATTTTCTGAACCTCACAGGGCAGCCACACCATGCTTAATAAATGTGCGTAAACACAAATTGCTTAATAAATATGCATGCTTTGATTGTGCATCTGCTGCGCAGATCGTGCTTTTGGTTGCTAGGCATTGCACGCCTGAAATTAATTCAACAGTAAATTCAGTAGTTTAATAAATATTCGAATAACCGAATAACAAACTGGCACAGCACGTGCTTCGTTGGGGCAGTTAACACGCTACCAATGGAGTTCACTCATGAAAACAGTTACCAGACGGGCAATGATGCTCGCATCCGCCATCACACTCAGCGCTTCGCTGATGTTCTCTCCCACCGCGGTCAGCACGACAAAAGCCGCAGAAGACACCATCAAGGTCGGGGTTCTGCATTCCCTTTCCGGCACCATGGCGATTTCAGAAACCACCCTGAAAGACGTTATGTTGATGCTGATTGAGGAACAAAATAAAAAGGGCGGCCTGCTTGGCAAAAAACTTGAAGCTGTGGTTGTCGATCCTGCGTCCAACTGGCCGCTTTTTGCTGAAAAGGCCCGCGAGCTGATCTCGGCCAAAAATGTCTCGGCAGTTTTCGGTGCATGGACTTCGGTATCGCGTAAATCTGTTCTGCCGGTATTTGAAGAATTAAATTCTATTCTGTTCTACCCGGTTCAATATGAAGGCGAAGAAAGCCAGCGCAATGTATTTTACACCGGTGCCGCGCCAAACCAGCAGGCCATTCCAGCGGTTGATTATCTGATGGAAGAAGAAGGCGTCAAACGCTGGGTGCTCGCTGGTACCGATTATGTTTATCCGCGTGCCAC
>JALTNS010000292.1:0-1928 GCA_027000565.1 Rhizobiaceae bacterium
GTTGATTCTGCCTGGTATGGAGCTCGAATCGGACCGCATCATGCCTCAAGTCGCCGTTACGCTGACCGGTCAAATCGGCCATTCGTGGTTGGCCGGACTCCTGATTGCCGCTCCTTTCGCCGCCGTGATGTCGACGGTCGATAGTTTCTTGCTTGTGATTTCATCCGGGCTGGTCCGAGACATCTACCAGCGAAGCATCAATCCGGGAGTTTCGGATAAGACCGTCAAGCGGCTCTCGTACGCGTGCACCTTGATTGTCGGGACGGCCGCGATGTTGGGAGCCATGAATCCTCCCCGATTCTTGCAGGACATCATTGTCTATACGGGAAGTGGTCTGGCGGCCTGTTTTCTGGCGCCGATGGTTTTCGCCATGTACGCGCCTCGAGCGACTCGTGCCGGAGCCATTGCCGGGATGGCCGGCGGATTTGGAGCTCATCTGTCGATGTACTTGACGGGCTGGGTGCTGAATGGTTCATTCTACATTCCTTGGAAACTTTGCGGACTCGATCCCGTCGTCGTCGGGCTGTCGGTATCCTTTCTGGCCATGCTGATCGTTTCACGAGTCACACCTCCACCAGAGCACGACATTGTCCGCCGCTATTTTATGAAACCGACGTCTGAATCACGAACAACGAATAACGAAGAAGCATGAGCAGATTATTGATCGACGGCCATTTGGATCTGGCCATGAATGCGATCGAATGGAACCGTGACCTCACTTGGCCACTGGAGGCGATCCGGCGGTCTGAGTGCGACTTGCAGGATAAGGTTGATCGAGGCGCGGGAGTCGTGTCCTTACCTGAGATGCGTCGAGGCGGCTTGGGGATTTGTGTGGCGACTTGGATTGCGCGGTATTCGTTCGAGGGTCACCCGCAACCGGGTTGGCGAAGTCCCGAGATTGCATGGGCGATCACCCAGGCACAGTTGGCCTGGTATCGGGCCTTGGAGGAGAATGGCGAAATCCGAATTCTGAAAACGCGACATGATCTCGAAGCTCACGCGGAACTCTGGCGGAGTCCGTCCGATCAGTCTGCCGGCGAGCTACCGATCGGCATTGTGATGTCGCTGGAAGGAGCCGATTCGATTTTGAGTTGGCGGCATCTCGAGCGTGCGGCCGAGAGTGGACTGCGTGCGATCGGTCCGGCGCATTACGGTCCGGGGGTCTATTCGCCCGGTACGGGAAGCGAAGGGGGGCTGACGCTTAAGGGAAAAGAGCTTTTGGCGGAAATGCAGAAACTCGGTTTGGCACTCGACGTGACCCATTTGACCGATGAGGCGTTTTGGGAAGCTTTGGAGCTTTTTTTTGGTTTTTTCTGGGCGAGTCACCGCAACTGTCGCTGGCTGGTCGACGATCAGAGGCAGCTCGACAAAGACCAAATGCGAGCATTGGCCGACCGTGACGCCGTGATCGGCACGGCACTCGATGCCTGGATGCTGGTGCCGGGTTGGGACCGAGGCAAGACGAAGCCCGAGGACACTGGAGTGTCACTTTCTCACGTTGCCGACCACATCGATGCCGTTTGTCAGCTCTTGGGGTCTTCCCGCTACTCGGTGATCGGCAGTGATCTGGACGGCGGTTTTGGAAAGGAACAAGCACCTGGCGATCTCGACTCCATCGCCGATTTACAGCAACTCGAACGGTTACTGCGAGCCAAGGGCTATTCGGACCAGGATATTGAAGCGGTTTTTTCCGCTAACTGGTTACGCTGTCTAGGGAAAGCGTTGCCGGAGTGACCGAAATGTGGTATCGGTCTCGACGCTTGGCGCGTTGGGCTTAAGCAAAAGCCGGGGAGTCTTTGTGTCGAATTGTGCTCGTCGGACAATACAACCGTTACAGCTTTGCGGCAGTATGCCATATTGTTTGCGCAAGTCGTTTGTTTCGAGCTGGAAAAGTCGGGCCGGCTTGCCGATAGTTACTTGTGCCGACA
>JALTNS010000292.1:1938-3025 GCA_027000565.1 Rhizobiaceae bacterium
GAGCTTGCCTTTTCGCTTCTTTCCGTGCAACGGCGACGTTTTTCTTGACGTGTCTACTTTGATCTAGGAGCCAACTCTCCCATGCCAGAGTCTGATCGCGTTTGCAGTCTACAGGATTTAAGAAACTATGTCGAAATTACCATTTGTCAACAGCACCAGTTAGAACCGCGGGCGTTCAAGATGACCGAACGCCTGCTCGTACGGCAAGGTTTGCCTTGCGGAATGTACTTTTGTCTTCACGGGCCGCGAAGTGTGAAATTCGTGGCCATCTGGGAAACCGACCAGAACACGATTTTGTTTTACGGTTCACGAGGAGAGCGAATCGGGCGTTGTCGAGTCCTCGGTTCGCTCCCCCTGCGGCAAGCCGCCGCGTGAATCCTGCCCCACTGAACTACTAGCCACGCACAACATGGAGGTTATGCAGCCATGCTGGTTTTATCACGCCGTGAAAGTGAACGTATTCGCCTCGGAGATTCCATCGTCGTCACCGTCGTCCGCTTGGCCGGTGACAAAGTCCGCATCGGGATCGAAGCCCCGAAAGATATGTTGGTACTGCGGGACGAACTGGAGGAACAGGCTCCCGTGAACGGCTCGTAGCCCGTCACGGCTCAGGGTGTCAGCCAGCGGAGTTTGGCGATCCAAAGGCCGGACCGGTTCAGCATCTGGGGATCCTCGATGCCGCATGAGCTGATATAGGTTTGGCCGTCGATTTCGATCAATTCCGGGGCGTGAGTGAGCAGGGTCGTGATGGTGTTTTCCGGCAGAAACCGATACGGCGTATCGCTGGCGACGACGAGCGTTTCGTAATATCGTCGGTGAGCGAAGCAGACGAACAGGTAGTACAAGTCCTTGTGGCGGAAGACGAACGGGGACTCGAACATGCTGGAAAAAGGAGAGTTCGGGATCCGGCGAACATAGCACGACTCGAGCCGCTCCCATTTTCGCAGATCGGTCGACTTGGCCAGGCTGACCGACTGCAGGTTCTTTCCTTTCGGATTGGACGCCGCGTAGTATTGGAGAAAAGTTCCGTCGTCCAACTTCAGAACACATGGGTCGCGATGGAACTCGCCGATCGCGTTCCAGGCGG
>JALTNS010000292.1:3035-4185 GCA_027000565.1 Rhizobiaceae bacterium
TCCCAATGGTTGAGATCGTCGCTGACGGCCAGCCCGGTCGCCGACGGCAAGATCATCCAGAATCGATTGTCCTTGGAAACGACGAACGGCGAACTGTAACGTTTTTTTTCAGGGCGACGATCCAAGGCGGGTTCGAGCGTCTTCCAGGGGCCGAAGATCTCGTCGGCGACCGCGTGGCCGATATATCCGTAAGCGCGGATGCCGCCGTAAAGGTATCTGCCCTTGATCTGTCTCAGTGATTCAAGGAACGGCCGATCGACCTGTTCTAACTCGTGTTGGACCAGCTTGATCGCTTCGCCTGTCTTCGGGAAAGGCCTCACGATGCCGAAAAAGTGGATTTTTCCGCTTGGATCACGAAAGAGGCAATGATCGTTGATTCCCCAGGTCTGAGGGAGCGTGGGATCGGGGCGGTAGACAACCTTGAATTCGCCGTCAATCACCGGGATTTCGAGCCCCGGCAAACGTTTCTTGACCTCGCTGATCGAAGGCCGAGGTTCGTCGCCGGCCTGGAGCCGCTTGACTCCGAAGGAGCCGATCAAGCAGACAATCGCTGACGACCAGATCAACAGATTCTTCTTCATGGGATGGGTCCTGACGTGGCTTGCCACCGCAAGACGGTCGCGGAATGGGGAGGAAATACGTAGCTGAACTTCGTGGGGGATGCGGACTTCAGGCGGGATCTCTTTATTCGGACGTCGCGCGGATGCGTGAGGGAATTGCTGCGCGCGATATCGTTGGAGTCAGTGTGATCGTATACTTTTTCCACCGCGGTGACACGTTCGGAATCGTTGCTTGGGCACAGACCGTTTTCCCCGCCGCCAAGGCGACGTGAACCGGGCTGGAACCGCTCCGTTTAAGAAAGAGCGAGGCGGTGTATCGATTTCCTTTTTCGATGAAAAGCTCTTGCTGCTTGAATCCACTTTCGCCGCTGACATAGTGATCGATCTTGATCGCTTGCGCATGGCCGGCATGAAACCGATCGCGACCGTCCTGGAAGCGAGTGACGTCATGATCGCCCCAGCCCACGGGAAGCCACCTGTCCGACACGCCGTCCCGGTTTAGGTCCTCTTCTTCAAAGCTGCGTCCATCGAGCATTTGGGCGTCGAGGCCGAGGTTGACGGCACCGCCGACGTGCTCGAAACCTCCACCG
>JALTNS010000293.1 GCA_027000565.1 Rhizobiaceae bacterium
AACTGGCCCGGTATCATTGTTGGCACTCATCTGAAAGGGGCAGTTGACCATAGAAGCATAAATTATTCTGACAAACCGGTGATGGTGTTGATGGGTAATGAGCAGCAAGGGCTGAGTGAGGAACTTGCAGAAATTTGCGATCATCTGGCACTTATAGCCATGGACGGAGCCGCAGATTCTCTCAATCTTGCCATTGCAACCGGCATTATGCTTTTTGAAGCCCGGCGCCACGCGCTGAAAATGGAGAATGTTGGTGATTAAGCGGCTGTGGCTTCCTGTGGTTTTGATCGGCAATCTTGTCGGGCTTGATCAATGGATAAAATACCTGGTCGAAACCCGGCTGGTTTATGAAATGCCGGTTAGTGTTTTGCCGTATTTTTCATTGTTGCGGACCCACAATGACGGTGTTTCCTTTTCACTGCTTTCAGGTTTTGGTGCTGGCGGGCTGATTGCGCTGTCTTTGGTGGTTTTGGCAATTGTATTGTGGTTGTGGTCCAGTGTGGAAAAGGAACGCATTTTTGCCCATCTGGGTTTTGCTTTCATTACCGCAGGCGCGCTGGGCAATATTATTGACCGCTCATTGTTTGGCGTAGTCATTGATTATATCCAGATCCACACCACCACCTGGTCATTTGCAATTTTCAACCTTGCCGATGTTTATATTTCGATTGGCGTGGCGGCTATTATTCTCGATGAAATTCTGGCATGGAGATCAGGCAGAAATTCACCACCAAACGACAACGAGACACACCCATGAGCGATATATTCAAAGCCATACTGATTTCCCGTGACAAGGAAAAAAATCAATCGGTCGATATCGCCGATTTTACCGACGATGATTTGATGGACGGAGATGTAACCGTCGCGATTGAAGCCACCACCGTCAATTACAAGGACGGGTTGGCGATCAAAGGCAGCCCCGGAATAATTCAGCGCTGGCCGATGGTCCCCGGCATTGATCTTGCCGGAAAGGTGATTTCATCAAGCCACAATGAATATAATACCGGCGATAAGGTTATTCTCAACGGCTGGGGGCTCGGGCAATCCCACTATGGCACCTATGCGGCCCGCGCCCGCGTTAATGGTGACTGGCTGGTGCCAATGCCGGAAAATATGAATTCGATGGATGCAATGGCCATAGGCACAGCCGGTTATACGGCGATGTTATGCATCATGGCGCTTGAACGCCATGGTATTACCCCTGATCGCGGGCCAATAATTGTGACCGGCGCTGCCGGCGGTGTTGGCTCAATTGCCATTTCTGTATTGTCGAAACTTGGTTATCACGTAATAGCTTCAACCGGGCGCGCTTCAGAAGAAGCCTATTTGAAAGACCTCGGTGCTACAGAAATTATCGACCGGACGGAATTGTCTGAGCCCGGACGTCCGCTTGGTAAAGAGCGCTGGGCCGGAGCGGTTGATGCGGTAGGCAGTCACACACTTGCCAATGTGTTATCACAGACGACCTATGGCGGCGCAGTTGCCGCCTGTGGACTGGCGCAGGGATATGATCTTCCTGCAACTGTAATGCCTTTCATTTTGCGTGGTGTGTCGCTGCTTGGCGTCGATTCTGTCCATGCACCAAAAGAATTGCGGCTTGAGGCATGGTCAAGGCTGGCCAGCGATCTTGATATGGCGAAACTCGCCAGTCTTTCGACCACAATCGGCTTTGATGATATTATCAGCACCGCCCACGACATCATCGATGGAAAAATCCGCGGGCGGGTTGTAGTCGATATGGCCACCGACGCCTGATATCGTTTTCAGGATAAGGTAAGCTCCGGACTTTGGGTTAATGGGGTCAGTAAACGTGATTACTTTGGGTAATATTGATGACTGGTGGAGCCTTCGCATCTGTTCCTGAAGTTCAGATTGCTGATTATGTGATCATCGGCTCCGGTTCGTCCGGTTCGGTGGTGGCATCTAGGCTGTCTGAAAACGGCAAGTATTCAGTGCTGGTGCTTGAATATGGCGGCAGCGATATCGGTCCGTTTATTCAAATGCCCGCGGCCTTGTCTTTTCCAATGAATATGAAGCGTTACGATTGGAGATTTGCCAGTGAGCCGGAAGCAAACCTCAATAATCGCCGACTGGTAACACCGCGTGGCAAAGTGGTTGGTGGATCATCGTCGATAAATGGCATGGTTTATGTGCGTGGTCATGCCCACGATTTTGACCACTGGCACGATCAGGGAGCAAAAGGATGGTCTTATGCCGATGTGCTGCCCTATTTCAAACGCGCTGAGCACTCTCATGGCGGCGAGGACGGCTGGCGTGGCATAAATGGGCCGCTGCACATAACCCGCGGGCCGCGGACGAACCCCCTGTTTCATGCATTTGTTGATGCAGGAAAGGAGGCCGGATTTGAAGTGACGACCGACTACAATGGTTCAAAACAGGAAGGTTTTGGGCCGATGGAACAAACCGTGTGGAAAGGTCGTCGCTGGTCGGTCGCCAACGCCTATTTAAAGCCTGCACTGAAACGCAAAAACCTTGCTCTCATGCAATGTCTGGCGCGGCGTATTCTCTTTGATGGAAAGCGCGCCACAGGGGTCGAAATCCAGCGTGGAGATCGTATCGAGAGAGTTACAGCACGGCGCGAGGTCATTCTCGCAGCGTCTTCAATCAATTCACCAAAACTGTTGATGGTATCGGGTATTGGCCCTGCAAACGAACTTAAAAATCATGGTATTGAAACGCTGGTAAACCGCCCCGGGGTTGGGCAAAACCTTCAGGATCATCTGGAACTTTATGTGCAACAGGAATGTACCCAGCCGATCACGCTCTATTCCAAACTTAATTTACTCTCAAAAGCCATGATCGGGGCTGAATGGCTATTTCTAAAATCCGGCCTTGGCACATCCAACCAGTTTGAATCAGCGGGTTTTGTGCGTTCAAAAGCCGGTGTCGAATACCCCGATATACAGTTTCACTTTTTACCAGTTGCTATTCGCTATGATGGCAAGGCAGCAGCCAAATCTCACGGATTTCAGGCCCATGTCGGGCCAATGCGTTCAAAGTCTCGCGGTGTGGTGCGCCTTTCTTCAGCGGATCCGCTGGATGCACCCAAAATCTATTTCAATTACATGAGCCATGAGGACGACTGGCACGATTTTCGCCATTGCATAAGGCTTACCCGAGAGATTTTTTCACAAAAAGCTTTTGATCACTACCGGGGTGCGGAAATTTCGCCAGGTGATGATGTTCAATTGGACGCGCAACTGGACGAATTCATTGCCCGACACGCCGAAAGTGCGTTTCATCCCTGCGGTACTGTGAAAATGGGCGCTGTTGATGATCCAGATGCGGTGGTGGATTCCGAATGCCAGGTCATTGGCGTGGAAGGATTGCGAGTGGTCGACACCTCAATTTTTCCACGCATTACCAACGGAAACCTCAACGGACCGGCGATAATGGTTGCTGAAAAAGCCTCAGATCATATTCTGGACCGCGATCCGTTGCCACGTTCCAATCTCAGGCCGTGGATAAATCCAAATTGGCGAACGTCGGATCGGTAATTAAAACTTTATGGCAGAATTGCCCGATGGCGATTGCCTTGAATATATTTTGGCTGCATATAAAGCCCTGATATCAGGGGAACAGGCTTGCCGTCAGCAAACAATAACAAAAACCGGAATAATCTCGGATTTGGGTTGGAGCGGATTGGTGTGATGGCCCTTCGCTATCCTTATGTGTCGACTTTTTTGCTGGTGATGTCGCTGATCCTTGCGGCAATTTCCATTCCGCAAGCCCGGTTCGACGGCAATATCATCAACGTGGTCAATCAACAGTCCAAGGCCTTCGAAGATTTTCAATATCAGAGTCACCAATATCGTAATTTTGCCGGTGATACGTGGTTGATCATAAAAAACCCCAGGCTCTCGACCGCAAGAGGGCTGGAAGAATTACGGGCGCTTCACCTCGACCTGGCGCTTGAAGACAATATAAAAAGTGTTTTTTCAATATTTTCGCTTGGTGATACAACCGGCGGCACAGGTTCGTTCAAACCGTTGATGCCGGACATGATTGAGACCGACGAACAGGCCCAGGCAGTTCTTGCGCAAATTCTGAAAGACCAACCGGCCGCATCAGCAATCGTTTCGCCGGAGAAAAATGCTGCGATGCTAGTGGTTCAACTTTCGGAAGAAG
>JALTNS010000294.1:0-5818 GCA_027000565.1 Rhizobiaceae bacterium
TGAAATCACAAAATTGCCGTCGCCCGGCGCATTGTTTGTCGCCCGGCCCTATTTGCCAGTCGAATTGCGAAGCTGAAAAAATATTCGATCAAAGCGGGTTATGCCATTTTGGCCGGTAACCCGCTTGCAAAGCCCCGATAATAGCCGGTGGTGTCAGCAAATCGACAATTGTTGAAAAAATACCGCTGGCCTCACCATAGCCATGCCAAGACCATTGAAGCCATTGTTGGCGGCGACGGGCAAAAAATTGATCACCGATCCGTATCATCGCCCCGTCCGGCAGAGTGTCAGCGTCTGCCCTGGTCATTCGTTTGTCCCGACCATCGAGCCTTTGCGCGTGCAGGACCCGGTCCATTTCGCCGGCCTTTGGCGGGAGATCCAGCTGGCGGACTTCGGCCCAACAGGCGGCAAAGCGGGTGGCGGCTTTTCTGCGACATTCAAAACACGGGCGATGCCCGGCAGCAAATGCACTCACTTCATCAAGAAAAAACAACTCCGTGTAGCTTTGACCCATCACGGTGCGGTGGCGGTTTTTGAACGCGGTTAAACAACATATCCATTGGCGGCTGGCCCAGCGGCGGTGCGGTTGCAATGTACGGGTTTCATAATCATGAAACCGTCCGCCGCGATTGCCCATGAACTGCCCGCGCACGGCAAGGGCATGAATATCTCCCTTCGGGTCAACTTTATTCTGCAAAGACATACTTTGTTAAACCCCCTCGGGCAGTGTGACCAAAGACACTTCAAATTTGAACCAATATTGCTACTTCTTGTTCATCAACCGCGTAAACGACAGGTGTAACCCGATGCCATCAAAATCTTCTCTCGCGCTCATTGCCGGTGCCTTTATTTTTCTCGCTTTTTGGGGCGTCGGCCTTTCAACGATTGAGATTGATCCGGCCAATGCCAGCGTGACTTCAGATGGTTATGGCGTATTTGTTTCCAAAACCAACCATATCAGCGATTCTTGATACCGGTTTGCAGAAACCGCTGTTTGCAGCCTTCCAGCACCACACAGCTTAATATCCCGTTGGCATAACATTTGGTATCAACATTGATCCGGTTGGCGAGCATTTCCGGTTCAGCCTGCGGTGTGTGGCCATGCACGATGATCTTCGGGTGAAGCTTTGACGATGTCAAAAATTCCTGCCTGATCCACATAAGATCATTTTCATCCTGCTTTTTCAGCTTAATACCCGGGCGGATACCGGCGTGGCAAAAAAAATAATCCCCGATAGAAACCGACAATTCCAGATCGGTGAGAAATTTCAGCTGTGATTTTGGTATTTTATCAAGCAGCAAGTCGCGGATCTTTTTCGCATCACGCAACGGTGCTGACAGATGTTTCGCCTTCAACCCAAAAGACTGGCTGGTTTCAATCCCGCCATAGGCAAAAAATCCGGAAGCCAATGGACGTGGATTGGAGAGAAATTCGAGAAACTTGTCCTCGTGGTTGCCTTTCAGGCAGATCACGTTTGAATCGGCCTTTTGCAGTTTCATTAACCGCCTGATCACCCCGGCACTGTCCGGTCCGCGGTCCACATAGTCGCCGAGAAAGATCAGATAATGTTCGTCGACCGGAGTTTCATCAAGGTCATTGTTGATCAATGCAAGCAGCTGGTCCAGTTCATCAACGCAGCCATGTACATCGCCAATTGCATAAATTCGCGTGCCCCTGGGCACCTTTGCGTCCGATAATTGAATGCCCATTCCTATGCGTCCACCACGATAACATGAAGTGAACGCGGCCCGTGGGCCCCCAGCAATATGGTCTGCTGGATATCGCCGGACCGGGACGGTCCGGTTATCCAGTTGACCGTGCGCGGTAATTTTCCGGTTCCATATTCTTTGCGCAACCGTGACCACAGGCTTTCATAGTCGCCATCAATATCGCGCGAGCGTACCACTACCACATGGGTTTCGGGAAGAAAATTAATGGTGGTCGGGTTGTCCTTGCCGGAGACCAGCAACAAGGTGCCGGTTTCGGCAATGCCGCCAAATGCGTGTGATACACCAACCGCGTCTTCGCCGTCGCTGGGCCCGGTTTTGATTTCCAGCGCACGGGCCTTTTCCCATGGCAAATTCTGCAAGCGTTCATCTTCGCCCATGCAAAACCCGGCCGGCAAATTGTGATCACGCAGGTAATCGGCAATCGCCTTTGGTACGCCGTTATAGGATTTAACCCGTCTGATGCTGGTCTGGACTTTTTCCGCCTGATCACAAAACAGTTTCAATTGGGCCTTTTTGTCCAGCCGGGCGCGGGCTGGAATGGTACCTTTCGGGTGTTTGGACAAACGTGCTTTCACCGCTTGTTGGCGTGCGGACTTTTCGCTTGCCCGGTTCAGCGTGGTGTTGATACGGCCAAGAATAGCGTCGCGTGAGGTCATTTAGCGCCCCCCTGCTTCAAGGCTTCGCGTTGTGCCCATTGTTGTTGAAATGTGCGGGTTTCCGGCGCCGGCAAATCACGGTATTTGGTCCAGCCACTGGCCAGCGGCAGGTATTTGAAATACCCCTTGCGGCGCCCGAACAGGGAAAGGAGCGGAATGCCAAGGCTGGTTGCCAAATGATAGAGTCTTGGCCGTTTTGCAAAAAATGCCCAGAAATTCAGCCCCCAGCGCTGGCTTGCGGGGTTCAGGTGTTTCTCAAACTCGCGCTCGCGCCAGTGCCGCATCATTTTTGGCAGGGGTATGCGCATCGGGCAGACCGCTTCGCAGCGGCCGCAAAAAGTAGAGGCATTGGGCAGTTGTCCGCCGTCTTTCACCCCCATCAGCGACGGGGTCAATACCGCACCCATAGGTCCTGGATAGACCCAGCCATAAGCATGTCCGCCAACCGCATGATAGACCGGACAATGGTTCATGCACGAGCCACAACGAATACAGCGCAACATGTCCTGAAACTCGCTGCCAATCATATTAGAGCGACCATTGTCGAGAATAATGACGTGATATTCTTCAGGCCCGTCAACGTCACCCTGGCGTTTGGGCCCGGTGGAAAATGTCGTATATACGGATATTTCCTGCCCGGTGGCCGAGCGTGCCAGAACCCGCAATATCTGGCTGACATCATCGAGCGTCGGCGTAACCTTTTCGATGCTTGCCAATACGATATGCACCTTGGGAACGATCTGGGTAAGATCGCCATTGCCCTCATTGGTAACAATCACCGAAGTGCCGGTTTCGGCGATTAAAAAATTCGCCCCGGTAATGCCCACATCGGCATTGAGGAATTTTGCCCGCAATACCTTGCGTGCTTCATCCAGCAGGCTTTCAGGTTCCTCAAGATTGCGCGACACCGGCAGGTGGTCATGTACCCTTCGAAAATCCTCCTCAACCTGTTCTTTCAACACATGCACTGCAGGCGCAATGATGTGGCTCGGGGTTTCGCCGCGCAGCTGGATGATATACTCACCAAGATCGGTTTCGACCGGTTCAATATCGTTTTTTTCCAGAAAGTCGTTGATACCGATTTCCTCGGCGATCATCGATTTGCCCTTGGTCACCGTACGGGCACCAACATTGCGGCAGATATCCAGTATCTGATTGCACGCCTCTTCGCCATCCGCGGCCCAATGCACTTTACCACCGGAGGCGACAACCTTTTCCTCATATTCTTCCAGATAGGCGTCGAGATTTGCCAGCGTGTGGTTTTTGATGTCGCGGGCATTGTCGCGAAGCTGATCAAATTCCGGCAAGGCCTCCATCGCCAGCCGACGTTTGCCGATAAAACCGGCTTCCACGTGGGTCAGTGCTTTTTGCAGGGTTTTATTGGCCAGCGCCTCTTTGGCATTGGACTTGAAATCTCGCGTGGTGATGATGTTTGTCATGGCGCGTTCGCCCCACCGGTTGCTGCGCCAACAAGTGATGAAATCAGTTCATCCATAGCTATTTTTTCGCTTCTGCAATCGCTGGCCCGTCACTCATGCCCGCCAGCACTTCGGCCACATGGCGAACTTTTGTCTTGCTGCCCTGTCGTTTGAGTTTCCCTGCCATATTCATCAGACAACCAAGATCACCGGCAAGCAGTAGATCAGCACCGCTGGTGTTTATAGTGTCGGCTTTTTTGGAGACAATTGCGTTGGAAATATCTGAATATTTCACGCAAAATGTTCCACCAAATCCGCAGCACACATCGCTGTCTTTCATCTCCTCCATTACCAGACCATCAACCGATGCCAATAGTTTTCGCGGTTGCCCGGCAATACCAAGCTCGCGCAAACCGGCGCATGAATCATGATAGGTCACCTTTTGCTCAAGGTGTGTATCAATCTGTTCAACTTCAAGCACATCTGTGAGAAAACTCGTAAGCTCAAATGTCTTTTTTGAAAGTGCAACCGCCCGTCTTTGCCAGTCCGCATCATCCTTGAACAGTTCGGGATAGTGAATTTTGATCATCGCGGCGCACGAACCGGAAGGCGCAACCACATAGTCATGATCCTCGAATGTCTTGATCACCTGTTTGGCAATTGCCTCGGTATCGGCCCGGTCGCCGGAATTATAGGCCGGTTGTCCACAACAGGTCTGTGCCACCGGCACGGAAATTTCGCAGCCCGCATCTTCCAGTAACTTGATTGCAGCAAAACCAATTTTCGGGCGAAAAAGATCGACCAGACAGGTAATAAACAGTGCGACTTTTGGGGCCATTTTATTGATTCCAATGGGCAAAACCTACTTTGATCCGTATTTAGTCTGCTTGGGGAGTTGCGGTCAATGTTGTTATTTTTGGAAAAAAATGAAAATTAATTTCAATTTTGGAAAAAAATAGTTTAGTGAGAAATCACAACTGCTTACTCGATGTTGCAAATTGATGGAGTGCCCTTGTCCGGACTAGCCATGCCAGCGCCAAATTCTTCAGTACTGGCGCGTCGTACACAAATTTTGCAGGATTTAAGAGAAATCCTGCCGGGTGAAAGTGTCGTTTCCGATGAAAACGAAATGCGGGTGTTCGAATCTGACGGTTTGACCGCCTATAAAACCCTGCCCTTTATCGTGGTATTGCCTGAAACCGTTCAACAGGTCGCCAGGGTGCTGAAATATTGCCACGCGGAAGGCATCAATGTGGTGCCTCGCGGTTCCGGCACGTCTTTGTCCGGTGGCGCACTGCCGTTGGCTGACGGGGTGTTGCTGGTCCTGTCCAAATTCAACAAGGTGATTGATATCGACTATCCCAATCGCTGTGTGGTGGTCCAGCCGGGGGTGACCAATCTTGGTATCACCAGAGCGGTTGAAGGAGAGGGTTTTTATTATGCCCCCGATCCGTCCTCGCAAATTGCCTGTTCGATTGGTGGTAATGTGGCTGAAAATTCCGGCGGGGTGCATTCGCTGAAATATGGCCTTACCGCTTCCAATGTTCTTGGTGTTGAACTGGTGCTGATCACCGGTGAGATTGTCCGCCTGGGCGGCAAACATCTTGATAGCGAGGGGTATGATTTATTAGGGCTGATCACCGGCTCTGAAGGCCTGCTTGGTGTGGTCACCGAAGTAACGGTGCGGATTTTGCAAAAACCGGAAACCGCCCGTGCACTGCTGGTCGGCTTTCCCTCAAGCGAAGACGCCGGTCGCTGCGTGGCGGATATAATTGGTGCCGGCATCATTCCAGGTGGTATGGAACTGATGGACCGGCTTGCCATTCAAGCGGCGGAAGATTTTGTTCATGCCGGTTATCCGCTCGATGTGGAGGCGCTGTTGATTGTCGAGCTTGACGGTCCGGAGGCGGAAGTTGATGCGCTGATCGAAGTGGTAGAGAAAATCGCCAAGAATAATAAATCAACCACATTGCAAATTTCCCGGTCAGCCGAGGAGCGCGATACATTCTGGGC
>JALTNS010000294.1:5828-14885 GCA_027000565.1 Rhizobiaceae bacterium
CCCAGTTACCCACGGTACTGGCCCGCATGCGCGAATTGTCCAAACAATATGATTTGCGGGTTGCCAATGTTTTTCATGCTGGTGACGGCAATCTTCACCCGCTGATCTTATACGACGCCAATATTCCAGGAGAATTGGACAAAACTGAGGAATTTGGCGCCGATATTTTGCGGCTTTGTGTCGAAGTGGGTGGAGTTTTGACCGGTGAACACGGGGTTGGTGTTGAAAAACGTGATCTCATGCCGGTGATGTTCAATGAAACCGACCTCAAACAGCAGCAGCGGGTCAAATGTGCATTCGATGACAAGCACCTGCTCAATCCGGGCAAGATGTTTCCTCAACTGCACCACTGCGCCGAGCTTGGCCGCATGCATGTTCACAAGGGCAAACTGCCGTTTCCTGATATTCCGAGATTCTAGATGTCTGATATTCTCAAAGCAAAAACAGCCGATGATGTGCTGGAGGCTGTTGTTTGGGCCAGTGCTGAAAAAACTCCGCTGGAAATTGTCGGCCATGGTTCGAAACGTGCCATTGGCAGGCTGATGCAGACCGCCCACACACTCGATCTCTCGTCACTTTCCGGTATCACACTTTATGAACCCGAAGAACTGGTGATTTGCGCAAAAGCCGGAACCCCGATTGCCGAAATCGAGGAAACGCTGGCAAAAAACAATCAGGAACTGCAGTTTGAACCGATGGACTATGGTCCGTTGCTGGGTATCAAACCGGCACAAGGCACGATTGGCGGCGTATTGGCAACCAACCTTTCCGGTCCGCGACGATTGAAAGCCGGTGCTGCGCGCGATCATATTTTGGGCATAGAAGCGGTTTCCGGTCGCGGCGAGGCGTTCAAATCCGGCGGCAAGGTGATTAAAAATGTCACCGGTTATGATCTGTCCAAAGGCCTTGCCGGAAGCTGGGGCACGTTGGCAGTGGTCACCGATGTCAATTTCAAGGTTCTGCCAAAAGCTGATAGTGAGGCAACGGTGGTGGTCGAAGAGCTGATCGACGAGGATGCCTGCAAGGCGATGGCCGCAGCCATGGGTTCCAGTGCTGAAGTATCCGCCGCCGCCCACCTGCCGGAAGGGGTGTCAGCGCGGTTTTCGCAAAAACCTGCGGGAGGTGCCGCAGCAACCCTGTTGCGGATTGAAGGCATCAAGCCTTCGGTTGATTATCGCAGCAAGGCGTTGCAAAAACTGTTGGCCGGGTTTGGCAGGTCAAGCCTGCTGGACCGGGATCAATCGCAAAATATTTGGCGGGAAATCCGCGATGTTCGCCCCTTTGCCAATGGCTCGCAAAAGCCCGTATGGCGTTTGTCGGTAACGCCGTCGCGGGCGCATGAAATTCTTCTGGCCCTGCGCATGCAAACTTCTGTCGACGCCTTTCTCGATTGGCAAGGTGGATTGATCTGGCTTGAAATGCAGGGCGATGTGGAGGCCGAGCTGGTGCGTTACACTCTCAATACCTATGGCGGCGGCCATGCAACATTGGTGCGCGCGGACCCTGCAACGCGCAATTCGGTCGCGGTTTTTCAACCACAGGAAAAAGCCCTTGCCGCGTTAAGCCGCCGGATAAAAGAAAATTTTGACCCCCATGGTGTACTTAATCCGGGCAGAATGGTGGAGGGTGTCTGATGCAAACTTCGTTTTCGCTTGTCCAACTGGCCGACCCGGCCATTGCAGAGGCCGACAAGATTCTGCGCAACTGCGTGCATTGCGGTTTTTGCACCGCCACCTGTCCCACCTATGTAACCCTTGGCAACGAACTGGACAGTCCGCGCGGGCGCATCTACCTGATCAAGGAAATGCTTGAAAACGACCGGCCGGCTGACAAAAATATCGTTACCCATATCGACCGCTGCCTGTCTTGCCTTTCCTGCATGTCGACCTGTCCTTCCGGGGTGCATTATATGCATCTGGTCGACCATGCCCGCACCCACATTGAAAATACCTATCAAAGACCGGTCATTGATCGCTCGATACGATCTTTGCTGGCAATGGTTCTGCCCTATCCGGGGCGCTTTCGCCTGGCGCTCAAAGCGGCCAGAATTGGTCGTCCCTTTCGTGGTCTGTTAAAACTGCTGCCGCCCTTGAGGCCGCTGGCGGCAATGCTGGAACTGGCACCGAAAAAAACCCATCCAGCCTTGCCCCATTCCACACCCGGCAAATTTCTGCCGGACGGCAAAGCCAAAGGGCGTGTGGTGCTGATGACCGGTTGCGCCCAACCGGTGCTGGACCCCGGCATCAATGAAGCACTGATTGAACTGCTACAGCGCGCAGGTGTCGAAATTGTTCTGCCTGAAGGTGAGGGCTGTTGCGGCGCTCTGGTGCATCATATGGGCCGCGAAGGCGAGGCGCACAGGGCCGCCAAAGCCAATATTGATGCCTGGAGCCGGGAACTGGAAAATGACGGGCTTGATGCAATCATCATCACCACTTCGGGCTGTGGTACAACGGTCAAGGACTATGGCTATATGTTGCGCGATGATGCGGAATATGCCGAAAAAGCTGCCCGCATTTCTGCCCTGGCAAAAGATGCAGCCGAATATCTGGTTTCAATTGAACTGGGCGAGCCGGTCATTCATCCAGACATGGTTGTCGCCTACCACTCTGCCTGCTCTATGCAACATGGACAAAAAATCAAAAACCAGCCGAAAATTCTGCTCAAACGCGCAGGTTTTATCGTCAAGGATGTGCCGGAAGGCCATTTGTGCTGTGGTTCGGCCGGCACCTATAATATGATGCAAAGTGAGATTGCCACGACCCTGCGCGATCGAAAAGTAGCCAATATTGCCAAAACCGGCGCTGATGTGATCGCTGCCGGTAATATTGGCTGTATTACCCAAATTGCCAGTGGTACAAATATACCGATCGCCCACACCGTCAAACTGCTCAATTGGGCGTGGGGTGGTAATAAACCTGACGAGCTGTCATGACGGGCCGATAATCACCGGTCAATAATAGGTGAAAGTCACACCAAAGATTATCTGATTACTGATCACATTGGTGGAAACCGATCCACCGGCAACAAGGTCGGCATCAATCATCGCATAGGAACTTTTCAGTTCACCAAAGACGGACCAATTGTCATTGATTTTTGCATCGACACCAATCATCGCCTGAGCCGAAAAACCGCCAAACTGAAAGTTCTTGGTTTTGCTTGTATTGGTCGCATTGGCAACTTCGACACTGGGTACGGTAATGCCAAGGCCAACACCGCCATAGGGGGTGAACCGCGATTCAGTTTGATAACGATACAGCACATTGGCAGTCAAAAAGTTGATACCGTCAGTGAATTCCAGAACGCTCAACCCGGCAGGCAGCGGATCGGCATAAACTTTTGCATGGGTGAAATCGATGGCAAGACCGATTTCAGGTTTCGATTCAAGCCACCATGTGGCGCGAACCCCATAATAGGGCGGCATGGCAAATGACTTGCCGTTCCAGCCAACTGTCGCACTTTGCGGTCCCGCACCCTGATTGAAATTGTAATTCACCTTGGAGTGGGGAGATGAATTTATACCACCGTAAACAGAAATTGCCGGTTCTGCCTGAGCGGTGCCACTTGTCATCAGGCCACCGGTTAAGCCCACAGAAAGAACAATTCCTGCAGCGAAAGGCAAAAACTTGGTTTTGATAGGCGACTTGATGTTCATGGGTATTAACCTGCGGTGACTGTTACAATGTCCCGGACACGAAACGCCAACCGTCACATGCCCCAAACAGTTTCCCAATTACAATAGAATTGAAACAGAGTCGATTGCAACAGCTGCGGTTTAGCAATCACAATTTGTTATAGGGTTGATTTTCAAGTTATTTGTTCGGCGGTGTTGCTTTTATGTGACCATCAAACCTGGTCAATAAAACGCCCGGCACTCGGTTTTACGCGAATGCCGGGCGAACAATTTCAGTAGAGTCGGTATTTGCTCTTAAAGAACAATAACCTTGGAGCCGACTTTCACCCGCTCGTAAAGGTCGACGACATCTTTGTTGCGAAGACGAATGCAACCGGATGAAACGGCCTTGCCAATGCTCCATTCCTGATTGGAACCATGCAGGCGGTAAATTGTCGAACCGATATACAGGGCCCGGGCACCGAGGGGATTATTGATTCCGCCGGGCATGTATTTTGGCAGAATATTACCTTTTTTGCGTTCGCGGGCGCGCATGGCTGCAGGTGGTGTCCAGCCTGGCCATTCCGCCTTGCGGGAAATCCGGTTAACACCGGACCAGGTAAATCCGGGCCGACCCACACCAACGCCATAACGGCGGGCCTTGCCATTTTCCATGACCAGGTAAAGACGTCGCTCGGCGGTGTTTACAATAACTGTGCCGGGTTTTTCCTTGGTTTTGTACCTGACAACCCTTGGCAGCAATGCCGGGTCAAAACCCCTGCGGCCGGACGAGATTTTTCGGTCAGCAGACCTTGTCCGGCTTGCAGTTCTTGTTGTGCTTTTATCTTTTCGCTTTGAAAACAGCCGTGAAAACAAGCCGGTGTTCTCGCGTTTTTTGCGCGCTTTGGTTCTTTCCTTGTGAACCCGTGTGGCTCTTGTGGTGGTGAACTGCTGGCTGGCCACAAGCTGATTGGAGCTTGCAGTGCGTGCGCTTCCACGCAATTGCAGCATCAAGGGTCCTGAAACATCAGGACTGACCACCAAAGGCGGCGGGGTAGCGTAGCGCTGGCCAGCGCTGACATCAGGTGTCGCAAGCGACAGCGAAACCGCTGCGGCCATTGCCGCCACTATTGAACTGGAGAGAAATTTTACCATCAGACGTACTCTTTACATTTCATCGGGTTACAGTTTGACGCCTGAAAACATACGCTGGCGCCATCGGACAATCGATTGCACCAGTCTCCCGTGGAAAAGTAAATCAAATTCTACAAAATCGGTTCACACCTTGTTTACTTCTGATTGTGGTAAGAAAAGCGTGAGTAAACGCGGTTAATAAATTCTTGTTTGTGGCGATATGCCGGTTAACCATTAGGATTGAAAAATTGAATGCAAAGGTGATCCCGTTATCAACATGAAGATATTTAATCAAAAGCTGGCAATAATTGGATTTGGTGAAGCGGCGGGCGCAATTACTCGCGGCTGGCAAGAGGCAAAAATTACAGCGTCTGTTGCGGCTTTTGATGTAAAAACCGACAATCCGGAACTGGCTGAACAAAAATATCGCGATTATGCTGATGCGGGCATTACCGGCTGCACCACCTGCGCCGAAGCTGTTGGCAATGCAGATGTGGTCTTTTCGCTGGTGACAGCCAGCGAAGCGCTTGGTGCTGCGCGCGCGGTTGCTCCGCATATCAAACGGGGTGCGTTTTTTCTTGATTGCAATTCGTGCTCGCCTGAAACCAAAAAAAAGGCTGAAAGGCAAATTAGCGATGCCGGTGGCCGTTATGTGGATGTGGCGGTTATGGCCCCGGTTTACCCGAAGCTGCACCATGTCCCACTACTGGTTTGTGGTGATCATGCAAGCGATGCCGTTCAGGTTTTTCAAAAACTTGATATGAAGGCAAGTCTTGTGGCGGGCGATGTTGGCCGTGCTTCATCGATCAAGATGGTTCGCAGCACCATGATCAAGGGGCTTGAGGCGCTCGTGCTGGAATGTTTTGTTGCGGCCCGCGCGGCTGGTGTTGAAGATGACGTATTGCAATCGCTCGAAAAAAGTTTTCCGGATTTTGGCTGGCATGATCGCGCCGCCTACATGATGGAGCGGGCGATGACCCACGGACTACGCCGGGCCGAAGAAATGCGCGAGGTGGCATCCACGATTGATGATCTCGGCCTGCCCGATGACCTTGCCCGCGCCACAACCCGATGGCAACAGCGTATCGGTGAATTGCAGCTTGAGGCAGGCAGTGGAGATTTTCGCGATCATGCAGACCAGATATTGGCGCGGATCAGGCGGATTGAATAGCAGAAATCACCTGATTGCGCAGTTTGGTTGTGTTTTCATCCCAACTTGCCACCTTGGAGGCCACAAGCCGCGCCTCGGAGCGCAAAATCACCCCGTCCTGCACTATTTTAAGCTGGTTGGCCTTGAGTGTTGAGCCCGTCGAGGTGATATCTACAATCACATCGGCCTGGCCTGCCGCCGGTGCGCCTTCGGTTGCACCCAGGCTTTCAACAATCCGGTAAACCGCAATGCCGTGACCGGCAAAAAACCCTTGGGTCAACCGCCAGTATTTTGTTGCAATACGCAAACGCCGACCATGCCGCAGGCGAAACTCTGCCGCCACATCATCCAGATCGGCCATGGTGTCGACATCAATCCACGCCTCCGGCACCCCGACCACCACATCCGCATGGCCAAACCCGAGGGCTGCCACAAGAGATGCTTTTTCCTGCCAATCGGGGATATTTTCACGCACCAGATCTTCACCGGTAACACCCAGATGAATGTGACCGAGTGACAGTTCGCGGGCAATTTCTGAAGCGGAAAGCAAGGCGATTTCCACATCGGCAAGCGCCTCGACCTGACCACGGTAATTGCGGGGATCATCTGAAAGCGTGATCGCAAGGCCTGCTCGATCAAACACTTCAAGCGTCTTTTCTTTCAGCCGCCCCTTGGACGGAATGCCAATGATCAATGTCATTTTGGTCTCCCGCCCTGCGCCAGCCGTTCCGGCCAGATCGAAAAACCCACCGCCGGAATGGGGCTTGTGCTGCCCAGCAATGTCATCAGCCGGTCATAACGCCCGCCACCGGCCAATGGTTTATCCTGACCGGCGCCGTAAATTTCAAACAGCAATCCGGTATAATAATCGAGCCTGCGCCCGAAGGATGCCTTGTAGCGGAATGTCGAAAGAGGCAGCCCGCGCTCACTTAAAAGGTCGAGTTGTTGCAGCAGCGCGGACTTGGCAAGCCCGAGATCAAGCGCGTGATCGCGCTCAAATTGTGCCAGCGCATCACCGGCATCTTCAGCCGAAGCATCAATTGCCAGAAATGTCGCAAGCGCTGCCGCCTGTGCATCGTCCAACCGGGTGCTTGAAAGCCTGGCCTTGACGATGGTGCGGCGGGCAATTTCCACCGCCGTTCGCCCGCCGGTCTGCGGCAGCCGGGCCTTTTCCATCGCCTGTGCCACTTCTTTTTCCACAGCGGCCACATCACCGGCAGAAATTGAACCTGCAAGGCCTGGTGTAATTGTTGTTTCGGTACCGGAACCGACCGATTTTTTGCTGGTCAGCCGTTGCAGGTAATTCGCAAGCAAATCATCATTGCCGAAGGCTCGAACCAGCCTCGTCTGCCAGCCCTGCGGCAGACCAAGGGCGGCAACCACCGCTTCAAATATCGCCTGGTCGCCAAGAATGGTCGTGGTTTTAGTAACACCGCAAGCGGCCAGTGCCCCGTGGGCATCGGCCAGACAATCAATATCAGCCTCAACCGCATCCGAGCGGCCAAAATCTTCAATACCAGCCTGCAAGAATTCGCCGCTTCCCTTGCGATGCTGGCGGAATACCGTGCCGCAATAGCCATAGCGACGCGGCAGTTTCACCGGACTTGCCAGATGATGCAAACAGGCCGGAATGGTGAATTCAGGCCGCAGGCAAAGGCTCGCGCCAAATTCGTTTTCGGTGATGAACACACGCCGCCGCAGGTCTTCGCCAGCGGTCTCTAGGAAAGGGTCGGCCGGTTGCAAAATGGCAATTTCCGGCATCGCACAACCGCGCGCCTCAAAAAATCGGGTGAGTTTGGTGGCGATGTCAGACGGCATTAACAGCACCTTCGATACGGCCAGTACCCGGGATAATATATGAAAACAAAGTATCCCATGTCGTCATCTCTGTGCTTGTCACAGAGATCCGTTCCTCAATATTAGTCAGAAAATCGACTGCTTTTTTTTGAACATCAGGGTGAGGGATGGATTCCTGAGACAAGCGCAGGAATGACGGGGTTTGGGGGTTTTTCCTCTCCCCTTGTGGCAGGTGAATTGCATATGGCTGAATTACAACCAAATTACCTCCCTCCCCCTTGTGAGGAGGTGGGAGCAAAGTCGCAATGCCTGAGCAAATCAAACCAGCAACCACCTCAGCCATCCTTTGCCTGTTTGGCCAATAGCGCCTGCACCTCTTTCACCAGATTAGCTTCGGCAATGGAGTACTGTGCCGGACGTTCAGCCCGCCATTTTTCATTGTCGGTGATGTTTTCTGAAAGCCGTTTGCCTTCAAACAGGTCCTTGATTTGCACCTCGCCCTTGGCGCGTTCATCCGAACCCTGAATGATGGCGATGCCCGAGCCGCGCCGGTCGGCATATTGCAGCTGTTTGCCAAACTGGCGCGGATTGCCCTGGTACATTTCGGCGCGAATGCCTGCATTGCGTAAGTCCTGGGTCATTTTTTGATAACGCCCGAGGCTCTCGGTGTCCCGATCCATGACGCAGACAATCACCGGCGCGACCGGTGGATCAGTATCGAGTTTGCCAAGGTTTTTAAGCGCGGTCATCAACCGTGAAACGCCGATGGAAAAGCCGGTTGCCGGAACCGGTTCACCGCGAAAACGCGACACCAGCCCGTCATAACGCCCGCCACCGCCGACCGAACCAAATTGCACTTTCTGGCCTTTTTCATTGGTCACATCGAATAATAGTTCGGCTTCATAAACAGGCCCAGTGTAATATTCGAGCCCACGGACGCAGGAGGGGTCTATTTTGATTTGATCGTTACTGTAGCCAGCAATTTTAAAAAGGTCTCTCATCTGATCTAACTCAGAGAATCCACTTCTCCAAACGACGTTGTTTCGCGTTTGATCTTCCCATTTGTTAAAACTATCCATTTCCAAGTCATCGGCTGCTTCGTGAAAGCGATTGTTCGTTATTGTGTCAACAATAAATTGAACTTGACTATCATCCAACCCGACCCCATCCGTGTAATCCCCACTGTCATCTTTACGGCCTTTGCCCAAAAGCGCGCGAACCCCTTCGACGCCCAACCGGTCGAGCTTGTCGATCGCCCGCATGACGTTCAGCCGCTTTTCGGCGTTTTCATCACCGCCAAGGCCGATGGCCTCCATCACCCCATCAAGCACCTTGCGGTTGTTCACCCGGATCACGTAGTCGC
>JALTNS010000295.1 GCA_027000565.1 Rhizobiaceae bacterium
CCTACTTTGAACGTAATGCGGCGCGATTTGAACCGGGTGAAAAGACCATGCTGTTGCCAACGCCCAACCTTGCCTGGATTGAAGGCATCGGTGTGGTCGGCATCAGCGCCAATGCAAAAGCGGCGTCCACCGCTTCCGATCTTGCCGAACAGGGCATATTGGCGATGAGCAACGGCGAAGCCTGTGGCGGATTTTACCCTGTCGATGAGGAAAAACTGTTCGACATGGAATACTGGTCGCTGGAACAGGCTAAACTCGGCAAGGGCAGTCCACCCAAATTTCAGGGCAAGGTAGTGATGATCACCGGTGGTGGTGGCGCGATCGGGCTGGCGACGGCCAAAGCATTTGCAGCGCAGGGTGCCACAATTTTTCTGGTCGATCTTGAAGAAAATGCCTTGCAAAATGCCCTTGCCGAACTGGGCCAATGGCATGGCGGCATGGCGCTGGACATTACTGCCAAGGGTGCCGCTGAAAAGGCGGTCAATGGCTGTGTTCAACGTTTTGGCGGGCTGGATATTCTTATATCCAATGCCGGTGCGGCTTGGACCGGCGAAATGGCAGAGCTTGACGATGAAGTGCTGCGCAAAAGTTTTGAATTGAACTTTTTTGCCCATCAGACGTTTTCCAAGGCTGCAGCAGGTATTTTTACTGCACAAAATCGAGGCGGGCAGATCTTGTTCAATGTGTCCAAACAGGCGGTCAATCCCGGCAAGGGATTTGGTGCTTATGGCATCCCCAAGGCAGCGACATTTTTTCTGCTTAAACAACTGGCGCTGGAACTTGGCCCCAAGGGCATTCGGGTCAACGGGGTCAATGCGGATCGCATCCGTTCCGGTCTGCTTGATGATGCATTCATTTCCGAACGCTCCAAAGCCCGTGGCATTGATGAAGAAACCTATATGGCGGGCAATCTGATCAGGCGCGAGGTGGAAGCCCGCCATGTGGCCGATGCCTTTGTCATGCTCGCCTCAAGTGAACGTACAACCGCCCATGTGCTGACCGTCGACGGAGGCAACATCGAAGCGTCGCTGCGATAGGTCCGCCATACCGCAAAAAGAAACATTCAGTTTTTCGGATATTACACTTGATGCTCTAGCCCCTAGAGGTCTTATACAGGAGAAAATTCTCCAATATTCGGTGGACCCATGGCCAGCAGAACTGAACTACTTATCGACGGAATGGATTGTGCAAGTTGCACCAGCAAGATTGAAGGGGCGGTTTGCAAGATTCCGGGCATTGAAAATGTCAGCCTCAATTACAACACCCAAAAGCTGAAATTCGACCTTAAGGGCGGCGGTTCCGACCCTTCGGCAGTTATCAAAACCGTCGAAAAACTTGGATACAAGGTCAATGACCCGAGCGAAAAAGAAAGACTTGCAGCACTTTCCTGGTGGCAAACTGGCAAGGGTCGGCTGGTCATCGGCGCCGGATTACTGCTTGGTATTGCGGGCGTTCTATCTTTTGTTCTTCCAGCCTATGCCGGATATGTATTTGCGCTGGCGGCCCTTGGCGCCCTCTTTCCGCTTGCCCGCAAGGCAATTTTAAGTGCCATTGCCGGTCAGCCTTTCACCATTGAAATGCTGGTTACCATTGCCGTTGTCGGCGCGATCTTCATTGATGAGGCGGCAGAAGCCTCGGTTGTGGTGTTTTTATTCCTGATTGGCGAATTGCTGGAAATGATGGCCGCTGCAAAAGCGCGCAAATCGGTTCAGGCGCTGGCCGATCTGGTACCCAAATTGGCATTTTTGATCACCGATGATGGCACCATTGAAGTTGCCGCCAACACTCTTGATGTCGGTGATGTGATCGAAGTACGCCCCGGCGGGCGGGTTCCTGCTGATGGCATTATATCCGAAGGTCAGACCTCGATTGACGAGGCCGCTGTTACCGGCGAATCGATGCCCAAGCGCAAGCAGGTTGGCGACAGTGTTTATGCAGGATCGATCAATACGGATGGCCTGATTCGCCTGACGGTCGAAAAAGGCGCTGAAAACAACATGATCGCGCGTATTTTGCAGATGGTTGAAGATGCCGAGGCAAGCAAGGCGCCGACGGCTCGATTTATTGACAATTTCAGCAAATATTACACCCCGGGCGTGATTGTGGTCTCGGCTCTGATTGCCTTTATTCCACCACTGTTTTTTGACGCCGACATGACCACCTGGATCTACAAGGGTTTGGCGATCCTGCTGATTGGCTGTCCCTGTGCACTGGTGCTTTCAACACCTGCGGCCATAACCTCAGGCATTTCTTCCGGTGCCAAACAGGGCCTGTTGATGAAAGGGGGCGCGGTGCTTGAAGCGATTGGCGCGGTTAAACAGATCGCCTTCGACAAAACCGGCACCTTGACCCGCGGCAAACCGAAAGTCACAGACATTGTGACCTTTTCCGGCAAGGAAGAAAAACTGCTCTCCCTGGCGGGCGCAGTGGAAGCAGGTTCGTCTCATCCTCTGGCAGTTGCCATTGTTGAAGAGGTTCAGTCCCGCGACATAAAACTGCTTAAAACCAGAGATTCCGAAGCCTTGAGCGGTCGCGGCGTGCGCGCCGTCGTCAGTGGAAAAACGATAACCATCGCCTCACCGCGTTATGCCAGCGAAATCTCGACACTTTCCGAAGAGCAAAAATCGACGATTCAGGCACTGGAGGACGAAGGCAAAACCATCGCCGTGGTTGTTGCTGATGATACGATACTCGGAGCAATCGCTCTTCGTGATGAGCTGCGCGAAGACGCAAGGGAGGCCATGCAGCAACTTTCTGATCTTGGTGTTTCGGCGATCATGCTGACCGGCGACAACAAACGCACCGGTGCGGCATTGGCTGAACAACTGGGCATTGAGGTCAAGGCCGAGTTGATGCCGCAGGATAAACTCGACCAGATTGAAACGCTCAAGCAGAATGGCAATATTGCGATGGTAGGCGATGGCATCAATGACGCCCCGGCACTTGCCCGCGCCGATGTTGGCATTGCCATGGGCGGCGGTACCGATGTCGCGCTTGAAACCGCTGATGCCGCATTGCTGCACGAACAGGTTGGCGATGTGCCGGCGCTGATTGGCCTTTCTCGGGCAACCATGAGCAATATTCATCAGAATATTACAATCGCGCTTGGGTTAAAGGGGGTATTCCTGCTCACCACCCTGTTTGGTATCACAACCTTGTGGATGGCTATTCTGGCCGATACCGGCGCAACCGTCCTGGTCACCATCAATGCGCTGCGATTGCTTGGGTATAAGTTCCAGAAATAGTTGGAACACCCCATAACCAGGGTTATTAAAAATCCTCATTCGAGCTTTGCATCAAAAACCTGATGCAAAGTTCGCAATTTTGAGGAGCCCTGTTTGTGTCTATGCGTGTTTATGTTTTATCATCCTGTGATGCCTGTCGCAAAGCCTTGAAATGGCTTGGCGAAAACAACATCGAATTCAAAGCAATTGATATTCGCAAAACACCGTTCGAACGCGCCGACCTGGACGCACTCATCGAACGGGCCGGTCTGGAAGTGGTATTTAATACCAACAGCACCACCTGGCGCAAAATGCCGGACACCGAAAAGGTCGGGCTTGATGCCAACCGGGCGGCTGAACTGATCATCAAAACACCTACCTTGATGAAGCGGCCACTCTTTGTCACTGACAATCTGGTGGTTGGCGGATTTACAGCCGCCAACCGGGAATTGTTGTTAAAGCTTTAGGCCGCAAGCGGCGTACTTTCCTGGGCTGACCGGTTGCGCCGGGATCTCCAGGTTTTTACAAATGCTGCCAGTTGCAAAACCACGACGACGCTGACCAAAATGGCAAAGGGAACCTGCGCCCAGTTGGGCTCGGGCACCCGGCGGTGGAAATCCTGAAAATGCAGATACAGGAAATAGGCCGTGTGAGTGACAATCAACATCCACAACACATAGGCGCTTTGCTGTAAAAACTTCCACACCTGACCACCCAGCAACCGCTGGCTCCAGTTGCTCGAGGACAGCGCCAGCACCGTACCATAAAGAAGGGCTATAATGCCTATGACATTTGCAAGGCCAAACCCGTGTTGCAACATCACATAAACACCGGAGGGATGAAGTTCGTAGCCAAATATCCGCACCAGATCCCATTCAACCCAACCGGCAAGAATGATGATGGTGTGAATAAAAGCAAGCAGTACACCGTATATACCCAGCTCACGGCGCCAGGGAATGAGTGAGCGCAGACGCAATACCAGCCGCGACAACGGGCCGATAGCCATGGAAAATGCAATCATCACCAGGCTCATATCGCCGATTGCCCGGTTCCAGCGGTGCATTTCGGACCATTGGGCCCGGGATTCCAGAAATGCATAAGTACCAAGCACAGCCACCACAAGTACCAACAAATGTCGGGTTTTCCAGCCCGCATTGGCCAGATTGGATATTTTCGCGATAGGGTTCATCGTTCGAACAGTTGCCTCCAATTAAAATCCAGTTTTAAATTCCAAATGATCCGGGGACCGCAGGCTATTGTTACTGCCAGAATGGCCAAACTGTGGCCATTGAGAGTATTTCCAGACCTGCAGGAGTGCAGGTTGATTGTTTCATTTGGTTCTTGTGTCCGCAAATCACCAAAAATGTACAGAATTGACCAGGATCAATGTGATTTGATCGTAATAGCCTAAATACTGCCGATGCTAAAACTTACGGATAATTAATTTGGTGCCTGTTGACCTTACAGCACCTGTAATGGCCAAATAGCATGACGTGGCGGAAGCATCGCCATGGCATTCATACGCTCAAAAAAAGGAAAATGTTATGAAGTCGAGTTTGATAATAGCTGCTGCTGCCGTGATGGTAATTTCTGTTGCATCTCCCCAGGGTTCTATTGCCCTTGCACAGGATTCCGGTACCAAGGCGCAGGAAAAAACAATGCCAAAAATGGACAACATGAACCAGGTTGGCAACATGGACCACAAGACTGGCCAGGCTGGTAAAGCTGGCAAGGGTATGTCGGGCACGCCAGGTGGCATGAGCGGAATGGCTGGTCAGGGTGGCAAGAAGCATCAGGGCGGCCAAGGTGGCATGGGCGGCGGCATGGGCGGCAAAATGATGGGCCAGGGCGGCCAAGGTGGCATGATGGGCATGATGGGTCGAATGGCCAAAATGCGAAAAATGATGATGGGCAAAATGTTCGTCGTGCGTGAAAACCCTTATTCCAATGCCGACATCAAACGCCTGATTGACGGTCGACTGGCCAAAAATGGATTCTCCAATCTTTTGGCAGGCGATGTGAAAGATGGTGCCAAGCCAATGGCTGCACTGGTTGATGTGGTTTCGCCCAAGGGAGAGTTTCTTTTCAGGGTTCGCGTAAACCGTAAAAACGGCATGGCGAAAATTGTAAAATAGTCAAACAAGGTTTTACCTTGAATTGATTGAAGGGGTGGCAACGGTCACCCCTTTTTATTGTCCTCAATTCGTCAATTCCCCCTATCAATAAAACCGCCTTGCCGGTTAAAGTGCCTGCGTTCGTCAACAAATTGAGCGGGGACACATTTTGGGAGAAATCAGCAACGCATTTGCAATTGCGTTTGATTTGATTTTGCGCGCCGATGCAGAGCTGTCGGCCATCGTCTTTTTATCACTGAAAGTGTCGATGATCGCGGTATTCATCGCCTGCATTCTGGGTTTTTCGCTGGGCGCCGCGCTGACTACTTTCAGGTTTTTTGGCAGGCGCGGCATTATCATCCTGCTGAACGCATTGATGGGGCTACCACCGGTGGTGGTCGGCCTTGTGGTATATCTGATGCTGACGCGTGCCGGACCACTCGGCATTCTGGGCCTGCTTTACACACCAACCGCCATGATTATCGCGCAGGTTTTGTTGATCACCCCGCTGGTCGCCGCACTATCATGTCAGGTTTTGCAGGAACTGAATGGCGAATATGACGAGTTTTTCCGCTCTCTCAATCTAGCCCCCGGGGCACGGATGAAAGCGTTATTGTGGGACGGAAAATCAGCCCTCGTCACCGTTGCGTTGGCCGGATTTGGCCGTGCCATTTCTGAAGTTGGCGCAGTGATGATTGTTGGCGGCAACATCAACCATGTCACCCGCATCATGACCACGGCAATTGCGCTTGAAACCTCTAAGGGTACATTGGCTCTGGCGCTGGCGCTTGGCATAATTTTGATTGTTATCTCCATTACCATCAACGCTTCAGTTATGCTGGTGCGCGCTTCAAGCGAGGCCCGGGCCGATGTCTGAAAATGAACGTCAGGTCACATCGACACCGGATACCAGACGCAAGCAGGCGCTGATATTTGAAAATGTTGCGCTTGAAGTTGGACGCAAAACCCTGTTGCGTGACATCAATTGTACAATCGGCGCCCGATTACGCACGGTTATCATCGGCCCAAACGGCGCGGGCAAAAGCCTGTTTTTACGACTCGCAGCAGGGTTGATAAAATCAACAGGCGGGACAATTACAGGAACGATCAAAACCGGCGGAAAAACCGGCCACTCCGGGCAATCGGTGGTCTTTCAGAAACCGGTCATGTTGCGTCGTTCGGCCTATGAGAATATCGCCTTTGTTTTACGGCAACATCCCAAACCGGGTGATGACAAATCGACCAGAATCGAACGAGCGCTTGATGCCGCCCGTCTTGCGGATCGCGCGCGCACTCCGGCGCGAAAACTCTCCGGTGGCGAACAACAACGTCTGGCGCTGGCCCGTGCGCTGGTGGTCGATCCTTCAATATTATTGCTCGATGAGCCGACCGCCAGCCTTGACCCGTCATCGACTTTGATCGTCGAGAAAATGATCCTTGAGGCAGATAAATCCGGCACCAAGATCATTCATGTAACCCACGACATCAAACAGGCACGGCGACTTGCAGACGACATCATTTATATGCACAAGGGCCGATTGTTGTTGCACAAAAGTGCCGCGGATTTTTTTGTTGATCCCGGCTGTGATGAGGCGCAAGCCTATCTTGACGGAAGGTTGCAGAATTGAGCAAAACTAGGGGTAAAACAAATGGACCAGAAAACCAGAACCGAACTTGAAGCCGCCGCCTTTCGCGGCCTGGTTGGACATCTGCAAAAACGCAAGGACGTGCAGAATATCGACTTGATGATTCTTTCCGGCTTTTGCCGCAACTGCCTGGCCAAATGGTACAAAAAGGCAGCACTCGATAATGGCATCGAGATGGACTATCCGACCGCGCAAGAGGCCATTTATGGAATGCCCTATAGCGAATGGAGAGAAAATCATCAAAAGGACGCAACAGCGGAGCAAATCGAAGCGTTCAAGCTGGCCGACAAGGCCGAAATCTGAACCATGAACAAACCGGTTTTGCAGTTAATTTCCCTGTGTCTGATGTTTTTTGGCGCGGTTAGCGGGGGCTATTCAACTGAAAATCGCGCCATTATTCTACAATCAACCACATCAACCCAGAATTCCGGGCTGTTTGAAACTATCTTGCCCGTTTTTACCGGAAAAACCGGCATCCAGGTCAATGTGGTGGCGGTAGGCACCGGACAGGCATTAAAAAACGGCCGCAATGGTGACGGTGATGTGCTGCTCGTTCACGCCAAACAGGCCGAAGAAAAATTCGTTGCTGAGGGATTTGGTGTTTCGCGGCAAGACGTGATGTACAATGATTTTGTCATCATTGGCCCGGCTGACGATCCGGCAGGCATTGCAGGCAGCAATAATGTGCTGGCCGCTCTTGCCACGATCGCCAAAACGAAATCCTTGTTCATTTCGCGCGGTGATGATTCGGGAACCCACAGGATGGAACGCGCCCTTTGGAAGAAAGTGGCAATTGATGTCGCCCGCCACAGCGGCAATTGGTATCGCGAGGCAGGTTCCGGCATGGGCGCTACGCTGAATATCGCCGCTGGCACCGGTGCCTACACCCTCAGTGACCGGGCCACATGGATTGCATTTGGAAACAAACAGGATCTGAAGATCATCAGCCAGGGTGATACGCTGCTGTTTAATCAATACGGGATTATACTGGTTAATCCCAAACGCTTTGCCCATGTGAAAGCCACAGAAGCACAAACCTTTATCGACTGGATGGTCGGGCCCGAGGGCCAGTCAGCAATCGCCTCATACCGGCTTGACGGCAAGCAGTTGTTTTATCCCAATGCGCGGTAAACGCTGAAAGCTACGATGCAAACTGCTCGAGCAGTTGTTTTTCACCCTGTTGAGTAAATTTTACAACCCGGGAGGATTTTTCCCGCGAGGCCCAGCCAAGTTCAAACATTCTGTCCAGCAATGCGGTTCCAAGTCCGCCTGCCAAATGTGATCGTCGGGCGCTCCAGTCAAGACATGATTTACACAATGGCCGACGATTATTCTGCAGCCTGTCAACATCGATACCAAATCCGGAGACAAATGCTTTTCCATTATCTGTGAGGTGCAGACTATCATCGTCTGCAAGAATATAATTGCGCGCAATCATGCCATCATAGATATGCACGCCCAGTTCCCCGGCAAGATGGTTGTAACACACCCGTGCCCGGCGCAGGGCCGCATCCTTTGGGCCCGTTCTTGTGCGCAACAAACCGCGTTTTGCCGCAAGGCCCATGATCGCCTCAAGCACCGCGCCTACTTCATCATCGGCCAATGCAAAATATTTGTGCCGACCGCTTTTGCGCTGGCTTATCAGTGAGGCCGCCTGAAGTTTTTTCAAATGAGCGCTGGCGGTGGGCAGGGTGATTCCGGCCTCATAGGACAGCTCACTGGCGGTCAGGGCTTTGCCGGTCATCAGCGCCGTCAACATATTGGCGCGCGCCGGATCGCCAATCAACGATCCCAGTAATGCGATATCCGGCCCTTCTTTCATAGTTTGATCATAAACGAAGTATTATCGTAATTCAATATGCAATAATTAGCTTCCACTGAAGGAGAAGTTTATGATCACCTGTTTCATTCGCTACCACATCGACCCGACAAAAAAACAGCAATTTGCCCAATATGCCCAAAACTGGGGTGAGGCCATTCCACGGTGTGGTGGCGATCTGATAGGTTATTTCGCCCCGCACGAGGGTTCATCTACCCTCGCCTATGGTGTTTACAACATCGAAAATCTGGCGGAATATGAAAACTATCGCGCCCGGCTGGCAGCTGACCCTCTGGGGCGCGAGAACTATGAATTCGCGCAAAAGGAAAAATTTCTGTTGCGTGAAGAGCGGACCTTCCTGAAACTTGTTTCCGCCCCGCACGAAAAATTGGTGACACCATGATTGCAGTAATTTTCGAAGTTGAACCCGACCCGGATTGCAAACAGCAATATCTCGACATTGCGGCAACGTTGCGTCCTGAACTTTTGAAGATTGATGGATTTATCTCGATAGAGCGGTTTCAAAGCCTTAGTGACCCGAATAAACTGCTTTCCCTGTCATTTTTTCGCGATGAAGATGCGGTCGCAGAATGGCGTAATCTGGAAGCCCATCGCAGCGCCCAAAGCAAGGGCCGCACCAGCCTGTTCCAGGATTATCGCATTCGTATTGCCAGTGTTGTTCGCGACTACACCAAAGATAGTCGCGACGAAGTCCCACACGATAGTCGCTAAACCATCAAATGTTTGCGGATTTCAGGGTCGTCCAGGGTTTCGGGCAGGCCCTGATGGACAATCTCGCCGCGATCCATAATGTATATCTTGTCGGCAATCTCGCGACAAAAATCGAGATATTGTTCGACCAGCAATATGGCGATACCGCGCGAGCGCAAGTGCACCAGCGCCCGGCCAATGTCCTTGATGATCGACGGTTGAATGCCCTCGGTCGGCTCGTCCAGCACCAGAATTTTTGGCCGGATAACGAGCGCCCGGGCAATTGCCAATTGTTGTTGCTGTCCGCCTGAAAGATCGCCGCCACGGCGGTAGAGCATGTCTTTCAAAACCGGAAACAGATCATAAATCTCGTTGGGGATGTTGCGATCACCGCGCGGCAGGGCTGAATACCCGGTTTGCAGATTTTCCCTGACCGTCAACAGGGGAAATATCTCGCGGCCCTGGGGTACAAAACCGATACCCGCGCGGGCCCGGTCATAGGAATTGCGGCTGGTAAACATCTCGCTGTTAAACTTGATATCGCCGCTGCTTAGTGGATGTTGACCGATGATTGAGCGCAGCAGGCTCGATTTGCCAACCCCGTTGCGCCCCAGCACGCAGGTGATTTTATCGGCCTCGATTTCAAGTGAGACCCCGCGCAAGGCTTCAGCAGCACCATAATGTAAAACCGCGTTTTCAACCTGCAGCATAACTACCTCCCAAGATATACATCGATGACTTCCTCGTTGGCGCTGACATGCTCAAGTGGTCCTTCGGCCAGAACCGAACCCTCATGCAGACAGGTCACCTTGACATCAAGATCGCGAACAAAATCCATATCGTGCTCAACCACAATCACCGCATGGGTTTTGGCAATTTCGCGCAGCAGCCTTGCCGTTTCAACGGTTTCCGCGTCGGTCATTCCCGCAACCGGTTCGTCTATCAGCAACAGTTTTGGGTTTTGTGCCAGCAACATGCCAATTTCGAGCCATTGTTTTTGCCCATGTGAAAGATTTTCTGCCTGTTCATGGCGCAGGCCATCAAGTCGGATTGTCGCCAGTATTTCATCAATGCGCTGTTTTTCCCCGATTGATTTTCGCCCGAAAAGCAATGAAGATATCGTTTGATCTCCCGACATCGACAGTAGGATATTGTCCTCCACACTGTGACTTTCAAAAACTGTCGGTTTTTGAAACTTGCGGCCAATACCCATAGTGGCAATCGCCGATTCATCAAACCGGGTAAGATCAACATCGCCATCAAAATAGACCGAACCCCTGTCCGGTCTGGTTTTGCCGGTAATGATGTCCATCATCGTGGTTTTGCCGGCGCCATTGGGCCCGATGATGGCCCGCATTTCGCCAGGTTCCAGTACCAGTGACAAACTGTTGATGGCTTTGAACCCGTCAAAAGCTACCGAGACATCATCAAGATAAAGCATCGAAGATGTGAGTTTTTTCATCATTTCACCTATTCAGCCGGTGCTTCAACGGTGGCAGGTCGAGATGTGTCTTTGGGAACATCTGCATCTTTCTGCGATTGCTTGCGGGCATTTCTTGCCTGCCAAAACCCTTTCACGGTGCCAATGATACCCTTGGGCAAATAAAGCGTGGTCAACACAAACAGCGCGCCAAGCACAAACAACCAGAATTCAGGAAACAATCCGGTAAACCAGCTCTTGCCACCATTGACCAGAAAAGCCCCGACCACTGGCCCGAGAATTGTACCGCGGCCACCGACCGCCGCCCAGATCACCACTTCAATCGAATTCGCCGGAGCAAACTCGCCCGGATTGATGATGCCGATTTGCGGAACATAAAGCGCACCGGCAATGCCGGCCATCATCGCTGAAAGGGTCCAGACAAACAGTTTTACCCGTTCAGGCCGATAGCCCAAAAACCGGGTGCGGCTTTCGGCGTCCCTTGTGGCCACCAGAAGTTTTCCGTATCGCGAGGTGGTAATCCACGCAACCAGCAGCAAAAAGCCTGCCAGAAACACCGCACTTAAGGCAAACAATGTGGCGCGGGTTTCTTGCGATTGCAGGTTAAAGCCCAGAATATCCTTAAAATCGGTCAAGCCGTTATTGCCGCCAAAACCCATATCATTGCGGAAAAATGCCAGCAGCAGCGCATAGGTCATCGCCTGGGTGATGATCGAGAGATAGACGCCGGAAACCCGGCTGCGAAAAGCAAACCAGCCAAATACAAATGCCAACAGCCCCGGCACCAGCACAATCATCAAGGCAGCAAACCAGAACTGGTCAAATCCCCACCAGAACCACGGCAATTCCTTCCAGTTCAGAAACACCATGAAATCGGGCAGGATCGGGTTACTGTAAACACCCCGGTCGCCAATCTGGCGCATCAGGTACATGCCCATAACATAACCGCCAAGGGCAAAAAATGCCCCGTGACCAAGCGACAGGATACCGCCATATCCCCAGACCAGATTGAGCGATACGGCCAGCATGGCATAGGTCAAAAATTTTCCGAGCAGGGCAACCATGTAGTCGGGCACATAAACCAGGCTTGTCGGGGGGGCGACAAGATTGCCATAGGGCACTGCAACAGCCAGCGCCAGAATGATCAAAATGGCAATGAAATTGACGCGGCCAATTGTGCGAATAAAACCCGTGTTCATGATTCCACCGCCCTTCCCTTTAGCGCAAACAACCCGCGCGGGCGTTTTTGGATAAATAAGATGATCAATACGAGAATGAAAATTTTGCCCAGAACCGCACCGGCATAGGGTTCAAGAAACTTGTTGACGATGCCTAGCGACATGGCACCAACCAGCGTGCCCCAAAGATTGCCAACTCCGCCAAAAACCACCACCAGAAAACTGTCGATGATGTAACTCTGGCCCAGATTGGGCGAGACATTATCTATCTGGCTAAGCGCCACACCGGCAACACCTGCAATGCCCGAACCAAGCGCAAAGGTCATCGCATCGACCCACGGGGTACGGATGCCCATGGCGGCGGCCATGCGGCGGTTTTGGGTGACGGCGCGCATATCCAGTCCCAATGCCGAGCGGTTCAATATGAAATAAAGAACGGCAAAAACCGCAAAGGCGAAAACCACGATCCATAACCGGTTCCAGGTGATCGACATCTGGCCCAACTCAAACGCGCCTGACATCCAAGACGGATTGCCGACTTCGCGATTGGTCGGGCCGAATATGGTACGGATAGTCTGCTGCAAAATCAGTGAAACACCCCAGGTCGCAAGCAGGGTTTCAAGCGGGCGGCCGTAGAGATGGCGGATCAGTCCGCGTTCCATTAACAGTCCTACGGTAGCAGAAACCAGAAAGGCCAGCGGCAGGGCAATCAACAGCGAGTAATCGAACAGGGCCGGAGCGGAAGTTCGGATCGCCTCCTGCACAACAAATGTCGTATAGGCACCCAGCATCACCATTTCGCCGTGGGCCATGTTGATGACCCCCATCACGCCGAAGGTAATGGCAAGGCCGATTGCCGCCAGCAACAATACAGAACCGAGCGAAATGCCGTACCAGATGTTTTGTGCCGACGACCACAATTGCAGACCGGCTTTTATCTCATCAATACCTTCGTCTATCGCCAGTTTTAGTTCGGCTGGTGCACTGGTTTGAAGCGTTGACAACAGCGCCAGTGCCGGTTGATCACCACGCGCTGTAATGCGGTTAACTGCCTTGATTTTTTCAGCAGTATCCGCACTGCTGGTCAAAAGCGCCGAGGCGCGGGCATCAAGAAAAGCCTCACGGACCACCGGGTCCTTTTCACTTTCAAGGGCCGCATCAAGGGCAGTAAGGGCCGATGCGTCGGACGCGGCAAAAATGGTTTGCGCTGCCTGCAGGCGGACTACCGTTGATTTCGATTTCAGGGTTAGGCCGGAAAGGGCTGTATCAATCTTGCGACGCAGGGAATTCTTGATTTTTACTTTTTTGAGGTCACTGGTGGAAGCAACGCTTTCACCGGATGCGGGTTTACCGGTTAGCGGATCATTCAAAATGATCTGGTCGCCGGATTGCTCAACAATAAAAACCGCATTGTCAGATTTTCGGAATTTAAGTTTACCGGCTGAAAGCGCGCGAAGCGGCACCGCCACACGCGGATCGCCGGTTGCCGCCAACCGGTCGATGACCAGCGCCACGGCGGAGAATTTCTTGGCGGCAGCAAATTCGCCGATGATTGGCCTTAGCGCATTTTCCTGCGCCAGAAGCGGAGAAACAAATACCGCCACTATCATCAATATTGCTGTTACAAGTCGAACAAACATTGAACCATCTGGGTTATGTGAAAGTGAAAAACCGTGGCAGCCTTTGTTGGCCGCCACGGCTCAAGTTATATTTTGACCTAGTTGTTTTGTGCTGCAGCCGCAGCCTTGCCACCACAGGTCTTGGTGACAGTATTGTAGTTGCCGCAGGAAATCGGCGCGGTCCAGTCAGCCACCAGTACCTTGGATTCCGGCAGGAAGTCAGACCATGCATCGCCCGGTACCAGACCATCGGTCTGGGACACTACTTCGAACTGGCCATCGGCCTGAATTTCACCAATCAGCACCGGCTTGGTGATGTGATGATTAGGCAACATTTTAGAAATTCCACCAGTCAGGTTTGGCACTTCGATACCAACCAGCGCATCAATAACCTTGTCCGCATCGGTGGTTCCGGCTTTTTCAACCGCTTTGATCCACATATTGAAGCCGATATAGTGGGCTTCCATCGGATCATTTGTCACCCGCTCGGGGCTGGTGAATGCTTTCCATTTTTTGATGAATTCAGCATTTTCCGGCACATCAACCGACTGGAAATAGTTCCATGCGGCAAGGTGGCCAACCAGTGGTTTGGTGTCCAGTCCGGCAAGTTCCTCTTCGCCCACAGAAAATGCCAGAACCGGAATATCGGAAGCCTTGATGCCCTGATTGCCAAGCTCCTTGTAAAACGGCACATTGGCATCACCATTGATGGTTGAAACCACGGCAGTCTTTTTACCGGCTGAACCAAAAGTCTTGATGCTGGAAACGATTGTCTGCCAGTCAGAATGACCAAACGGTGTGTAGTTGATCATAATATCTTCAGCAGCCACACCCTTTGATTTGAGATAGGCCTCGAGAATCTTGTTGGTGGTACGTGGATAAACATAATCGGTACCAGCGAGCACCCAGCGTTTGACGCCTTCTTCTTCCATCAGATAATCAACCGCTGGAATGGCCTGCTGGTTTGGCGCGGCACCGGTGTAAAATACATTGCGCTGGCTT
>JALTNS010000296.1 GCA_027000565.1 Rhizobiaceae bacterium
CGAAGTATCAGCCTGGCTGAACTTGTCAAAAATTACAGCGCAGTTTTCTTTGGTAAGTCCAATTCCGGTATCTTCAATCGATATGTTCAATTGAACGGTTTCGTCATTTTCATCGACTTTTCCTGATACATCGACCAGACAATGGCCCTCATCGGTAAACTTGCACGCATTGCGCAACATATTTGCGAAAAGCTGCTTGATACGGTTTTTGTCACCAATCACCATTTCCGGCAAATCAGGTGAGATGCGCACCACAATTTCTATATTTTTTTCGACAAAACCTGGAGAAATGAGCGATACAACTTCTTCGATGTTTTGTGTAAAATTGAATGGAGCAGGATCCAGCTTCATCTGCCCCGCTTCAATTCTGGAGAAATCCAGTATGTCATTTATTATTGTCAACAATGAAGAACCTGAACTCAGTATCACATCGGTAAACATCCGTTGTTTATCGCAGAGATCGGTTTTGGCCAACAATTCGGCCATTCCCATAACACCATTCATCGGTGTTCGAATTTCATGCGACATGTTGGCAAGAAACGTGGATTTGGCAACATCCGCCTTGCTGGCACGCTCATTGGCTTTTAGCAGACCCTGGTTCATTTCCTGAAGTTTTTTGCGTTGGTGGATAAAATAGATAAAAAACGGATATCCGCATATCACCACAAGAACCGCACCAAAGCTGACATCATAAACCAGCCGATCCATTTCATCTCGCACATAGAGATTCAACGTCGTTAAAGACGCAACAACAACTTGGACCACCAGGTCAAGTGCGGTTGCTATGAGGAACGTCTTTTTCATTAATGGCGCCTGTAAAATTCTATCTGCTAGAATTATTACACCATTCAAATTAAATATTGGTTATTCAATATCTGACTTAGAGGAACAATCCGTATATATCGGGCCGGTGGCATGGCTATGCGGACGCCGGGACAAGGCTCTGATTTGCCATGAGTGCAATAAAACGAGAGCTATTTCATCGAATGATGAAACACAATATACGACCTCTCGACCAGCGACTGTCCGCACCCTCAAATGAATAAATCGCAGTCCACCGGATTATTAGTTTAGCGCATCAATCAGGCGCTGGGTGAGGCTCTTGTCATTATTGAAAACGATGCCTTCGCGTTTTAGACGTTGGGCAACCCGCGCCTTGGCATTGCGTCCGGCAGCTGCACCGGCAATCCGTCCCAATTTAGACCCGGCACTTATTAGTTCGGGTGTTCTCAAAATGAGTTTTTTGCCCGAACTCGTCTTATAAAATACGGCAATATCTGCCAGTTCCTTGTCGGAAAACAGCTCGCGATACACAGCCACAGTTTTTTGCTGCATGGTTTCTGTAAACTCGCCAATAAATTCATCAACAAAAATATCAAGAAAACCATTAACATCGTTCAGATTTATTCCTTTTTTGCGCAGGTCGTTCTCAAGAGCGGACGCCAGAACCGGACGCATCGACTGCAGCGCACTGTCAAAAACAGACCGCGTTACAGTTTGTTCTACAATGTACTTTGCGTCCTCCTGCGGACCAGCATTGGCTGGCAATACGGCAACAACAACCAGACCCACGATGAAAATTAAACGTTTCATAAAAAAACTCCTGATCTAAATAATTTGGGATGGCTTCAAAGTGCCGGAAATATGATTTCAAAAAACAAAACCAGTGCCACAATTGCCAGTGCAAAACAGGTAAGTGCAAAGCCCAATGTGTTTTTACCGGTATAAAGGACTGCCGCTCCGGTTACCGCAAATGGCAGCCAGATATAGGAGAAGTTCACCATATCAGTTTCTGAAAGTGAATTAAACAGAGCCAGATAAATCACCGCGGCACCAATAAGGCCGCCATAAAGCATGATCTGGGCAATGCGTTTTGAAATTACCATGGTATCTCTCCAGTTTATTACACCCCGAGTTCAGCTTAGCCTTTTCGTCGCAACCAAAACAACCCGTTAGCGCACAATCGTAATTTTGTGAGCCGCGCGGGTGATCGCCGTATAGAGCCAGCGTTGGGCGTGCTCCCGGAAAGCCCAGCTTTCGTCAAACAGATAAACATTGTCCCACTGCGAGCCCTGTGCCTTGTGTACGGTCAACGCATAACCATAATCAAAATCATCATGGCGACGTTTGAGTTGCCAGGGAATTTCGGATTCCGGGTTTTCAAAACCGGCTTTCAATACTTTGATTTTGGCGCTGACCTGCTCCATCCCGTCGTCCTCGGAGCGGATCATCAGGTTCATGGCGGGCCTGGAAGAATGCGGCGCCGAGATGACCTGCCACAACGAGCCGTTGAGCAACCCCTTGGCCGGATCATTGCGCAGCGCCACCAATTTGTCGCCAGACGCAGGCAATGCTCCCTGAAAACCCTTCAGGTCTCGCAATCGCTGATTAAACAATCGCCGGGTCTTGTTGGTGCCGACAAGCACCTGATCAGCCGCCAACACCTCGCTTTGGTCAACCTCGCCACGACCGATTTTTTTGCTTGAGCCATAGGATCCATAGTCGATGTCCCTGCCCTCGCGCACGCTTTGGGCAAGAGCAATGATCGGATTGCCACGCGCCTGGCGGTGAATATTCTCCAGCAGAATATCCGGTTCGTGGTCGGTGAAATAACCGCCACCGGAAACCGGCGGCAATTGCCCCGGATCGCCAAGCACCAGAACCGGGGTGCCGAATGACAGCAAATCCTTGCCCAATGCCTCATCAACCATCGAACATTCATCAATAATGATCAGCGAGGCTTTCGAAAGCGGGCTTTGGCGGTTGAGGGTAAAAAGCGGCGTCATCGATGATTTGCCGGTATCCTCGTCTTCGACCAGTTCTTCACCGCGCGGACGGTAAATCAGCGAATGTATCGTTGAGGCCTTTCTTGCCCCCTTGGAGCGCAATACCATTGCAGCCTTGCCGGTGAATGCGGCAAACAGCACATCGCCGTCAATGCCTTCAGCCAGATAGCGGGCAAGCGTCGTTTTGCCGGTTCCGGCATATCCAAACAGGCGGAAAACCTGCGGATAGCCCTGTTTCAGCCAGCGTGAAACGGCCAGCAGCGCATCATCTTGTTCGGGAGAAAAGTCCATTTCCACTCAATAGTGGATTCGTTCTCTTTGAAACAGGTAAAAAGTTCCACGAGATATTATTTCGCAAAAAAGCTTCGTGCCTCTTTTAGACATTGGATGTCAAATTGTTCATCCCCCAACAGCGGTAAGCTTTCCCACGTTTTAAACAATTCCAGATCGAATGTGAGTAATCGTGCCCGCCCCTTACTCGCGGTGCTTATTCGTCTAAAATATCCAATATAATCAAGGCTGGAAAATCGTTTTTTGCATATTTTAAAGACAAACAAATGTAATATCGAAACCGGATAACGGCTGGAACTCTGGTCAGTAAATTTCAGACTCCCACCGGATTTCAGCAACATTTCCAGTATCGAGAAATTTTTATCGAATTTCTCTAAAAGGTATTTTGCTGAATTTTCCTGATAGTCCGGGCCGGCATAGTTCAAAACGAACAGATTTCCTGTCGCAATAAACATAATCTTACCCTTCAGCGCATTCGCATTGGCACCTTTTTCCAAAAGGTATTCAACAAGTTCGCCATCACCAAAAAACACCGCATCGGATAAGGGCATATTGCCTCGTTTGTCGACCGAATTAACATCGCGACCATTTTCAATTCGGCATTTAATTTTTAATCTGCTCTTGGTCTTTAGATATTCACCTGTTTTGATCCGAAAATCCGAGAAAGTACAATCTCCGTCGATTCCCGCTAAAGCCACCTGTGGCGATGGCAACAAGAGTATCAGCATGCCCAAAACAGGTGTAAGCTGGATTCCTGCAAAAACTCGCTTGAAAAGATGAAACACCATTTTGGAACGAGGACAAATCTCCAAGTTCAACACCCTTTCTATCCCTAACACCAGCTTGCTTCATCATCAGATGGGTTGTGCAGCAATTCCTGCACATTGGCCTGTAACAGCCGGTAACCGACATTGCCAAAAAGCTTTTGCCGACCATTGTTCATAATGAAGGTCGGGCTGCCCTCGACATTCAGCTTTTGCGCCTGATCATAATCGGCTGCAAGCTGC
>JALTNS010000297.1 GCA_027000565.1 Rhizobiaceae bacterium
GGCCAAGGATTATGAGGCATCAATCGAAAGTTCAACAGCCTGGACACTCATCGCCCACATCAGAATGCTCATACGCAGGCTCGCAAGGTATTGTTATGTCGCATAAACTTTCGAGTCAGACTCTAAGGCGCGCTTTGAAAATCGAATCCGCATCTCCATGGAACAGATTTGCAGTTTCTTCCTTAAGCTTTTCTGGCTGGCCCAATGCCGTACACAGTTGTGCACACAGTTCAAGCACATGCACATTGGCCGGAAACTTAATATCAATGCTCAGAGCCAATGGCTGTAATGGAATGCCGTCATCGCCCTTTTCACTGCTTTTTTGCAGTATATTGCAAAGGCTGTTGTGAAGGTGCATGGCCTCAATTCGCTCAAAAGTCGGTTTTGGTTTGCCATCCTCTTCAAAAGGTTTGAGTGTGTTAATGTAGAGCTCATCAACTTTGTTAATGAGTATCAGGCAAAGCTCTTTCCATGAGCACCGGCCATAAGGTAATGTCACACCAGAGCCGACAAAGGCCACTGTATTTCGGTTATGTAGACTGTGAAAAAGTTCAATTCTTGCAAAGTATTCGAGACGTTTTTTCGAGGAAAGCGGTGTTTTTGGCGGGGAATTATAAGTCCACATGGTGTATAGAAACTCGATTATTTATTGCTGAAAAATGGAAAGATATAATAATTTGCTAACAACTCAAGAGGTAGCTTTACAAATAGTTAATACGTTTACTAAATTTGATTTGTAGATAACCTCACGTTGGGCCAATATATCTCTATGGTTTCTCGACCGCGCTGTTGGATCAGTATCTTCTTTACACCACCAAACCAAAAAACCGGTCACAGCTTTTTAGCCATGACCGGTCTCTTTGCTCGGGAGCCTTGGGAGGAAGCGACCCGAAAAAAATGATTTCACTTTCGTTTTAAATCTTGTGCGTCGTTTGTTTTCCGCGTAATTTGAACAATCTCTATTATGCGGCGTTTGCCGAAAGTTGGTTTAATACACCGCTCATGTGGCTCAGCTGAAACCCGGCAGCACCGGCTTTGTTCAAAATGGTATTGGCGTCGACACCGGTTGTGGCCTCGCCCAGCCCCCAAATTACAGCAGCCCGCATTCCCGCCTGACAATAGGCAAAATGCGGGCCATCGATCTCGCGTCGTGCCCTGGCATAATCGGTCACGTCGTCCATGCTCAAACTGCCATGGGATATCGGAACATATCGCACACCCAGCCCGGCCGCCTCGGCAGCGGCCTTGATTTCAGCATACCCGGTCTGAATGTAGTCTTCGTTATCCGGGCGATTGCAAATAATCCCCTTGAAGCCAAGGTCAGCCAATTGCTGCACGTCGGCAACGGTGATCTGGCCACCAACTGATATGGTGTCGTCAATTTTGTTGATCTGCATGTTTTTCGTTATTCCCTCATTTGCGTTTATTCTTTTGGTTTATTTGGGGCCGCAGCCCAATTCGCCGTTAATCGGCACTTTCAGGAAGGTGTTTCCTTTTTCGTCCTCGGGCGGCAGATTGCCGGCTCTCATGTTGACCTGCAAAGAAGGAATGATCAGCCGGGGTGCACTAAGCGTTGCATCTCGTGCTTCGCGCATGGCAATAAATTCATCCTTCGATTTTGATCCGCCAACGTGAATGTTTGCGGCTTTTTGTTCACCAACCGTGGTTTGATAAAGCACCTCGCGCCCGCCGGGGCCATAATCATGGCACATAAACAGCCGCATATCGTCGGGCAGTGCCAGAACTTTTTGGGTCGAATCATAAAGATCGCTGGCATCACCACCGGGAAAATCTGCCCGCGCTGTGCCTGCATCCGGCATGAACAGGGTGTCACCAACAAAGGCTGCATTGCCGATTACGTGCACCATACAGGCCGGCGTGTGGCCGGGTGTATGCATGGTAAAGGCGTTCATGGTCCCGATATTATAGGTATCACCGTCTTCAAAAAGTGCATCGAATTGCGAACCGTCACGCTGAAACTCGGTGCCCTCGTTGAAAATCTTGCCAAAAACATCCTGGACAATCGTGATGTTTTTGCCGATGCCGATTTTGCCGCCCAGTTTCGACTGGATGTAGGGAGCCGCTGAAAGATGGTCTGCGTGCACATGTGTTTCAAGCAGCCATTCAAGCTCTAACCCGTTGTCCTCGACATACTTTATCAGCACATCCGCGTGTTCATGGCTGATACGCCCGGCCGCATAGTCGATGTCCATAACCGAATCGATGATTGCGCAGGCTTTGCTTTGCGGGTCTTTGATCACATAGGAAAACGTGTTTGATCCCTCGTCAAAAAACATTTTGACCTCGGGAACAACATTCATATCAACCGGGTATCGGGTCATTTTACATTCCATCCTGATTTATGTCGCGTATGCATGCTCTGGGCACAACGGGTGTTCACACGGGACAAAAGTAACGATGTTGGCGGTTTTCGCCAAAATTCACTTGATTTATATATGATCATATTCTAAATTAGCAAGTATGAATATAGAAGATATGGAAAACAATTCGGAAGAAGCTGCCCAATTGATGGGCATGCTCTCCAATCAGAAGCGATTAATGATCCTTTGCCAGCTGCTTGATGGCGAAAAAAGTGTCATGGCGCTGGTTGATGCGATCAAGATTTCGCAATCGGCCTTGTCGCAGCATTTGGCCAAATTGCGGGCCGCCGGTCTGGTTGCCACCAGACGCGATGCACAGACAATCTACTACCGTTCTGCCGGTAAAGAGGCGGTTGCCGTGCTTGAGTTGCTGAACTCGCTTTATTGCGCACCGGACGCCAAACAATGTGATGTACCTGAAAGTAAAACTCCTGCACTGGCCAATGGACAGTCTGAACGTTAAGCCTTACGATTATTGAATGCCGATGCCTGCCACGATGCAGGGTAATTGGCAAACTCAATTTAATCAGAACAAAGGCTTAAAACATGGACGTGGCAGGAAAAAAAGCTCTCATTTTTGGCGGCACATCGGGAATCGGTCTGGCCACAGCCAAAAAACTGGCAAAATCAGGCGCCAATGTCATTGCGATAAGCCGTAATCCTGACAAAGTAAAAGATGTGCCTGCGGGCATCAACCTGGCAAAATGCGACGTGCTTGACCGTGAGGCAATGGCCGCGCTGTTTGAAGAACACGCCCCTTTCGACATCCTGATTTCCTCGGCAACCGGCGGCTCACGGGCAATCGGCCCGTTTCTCGAAATGGATATGGACGGCTACCAGGCATCGTTCGACAAGCTTTGGGGTTATGCCAATGTGGTGCGTTACGGGGTCAAACACCTGAGCGATAATGGCACGGTCGTGCTGGTCAGCGGTGCCCCGGCGCGCAAATGCAAACCCGGGCAGGTGTCGCTGTCATCGGTTGGCGGTGCGGTTGAAGCGCTTGCCCGTGCTGTGGCTGCTGAAATCGCCCCACGACGGATCAATGTGGTTTCGCCCGGCACGATTGATACGCCGATGGTGGCAGTTGAGGGCGATGAGCGCACAGAATTATACAACAAAATGACGGCCAATAACATAATCCCGAGAGCCGGCACCGCCGAAGAGGTGGCCAAGGGCATAATCTATCTGGTGGAGAATGATTTTGTCACCGGCACCACCGTCGATGTGGACGGTGGTTGGCTGCTTTCCTAGTGTCCCGAATCTGAAGTTCGTATCATTAACTGGTTCGTCGTTTCGAACTTCAAATCCACCACACTAGACTGTTTCACGATTATACGAGTCCAGTTCTCTCACGGCAATTCATGTTGTGCACTACCTGCGCAAGCGCCGGAATGGTACAAAGGCGCGGGCACGTCATTCCGCCAGTTGTGACGGATTGGAACATTAAAAAGCATCATCATAGGCGCGTTTTTCGATATGGCAGGCCAGAAGGGTGAAGGTGTCGCGCCCATAGGCAGCGGCGACTTCCCGCTCCATCGTGGCCGCGTCACGGATATCGCGACCAACCCCGCCCATGGCTTCGGCCATCGCCGCAAAATTGGTCGCGCCAAAATCCACACCCAGATTGGTGAATTGCGAGCGCCTTTGTTTCAGTTCGATCAGTGCCAGCGACTGATCCACCAACACC
>JALTNS010000298.1 GCA_027000565.1 Rhizobiaceae bacterium
CAGGGTCTGAAGATCATCGGTGTACCGACATCGGAGCGTACGGCCGAACTGTGTCGCGAGCTTGGTGTTCCGCTGACGACTTTGGAACAAATGCCCGCGCTTGATCTGACTATTGATGGTGCAGATGAGGTTGATGCTCAACTTCGTTTGATCAAAGGCGGTGGAGGTGCACTGTTGCGGGAAAAAATTGTCGCCAGTGCATCAGCCGGCATGCTGGTAATTGCCGACGACAGCAAACTTGTTGATACGCTTGGCGCGTTTGATTTGCCGATTGAAGTTAACCGTTTCGGGTTGGCCGCGACTACAATCGCTGTTAAAAGTGTTGCCCAATCGCTTGGTCTGACAGGTGAAATTGTGTTGAGGGTCTGATACTGGATGCATCATTTGGCCGTATTCCCGATCCAGAAACCCTTTCGGAAAAATTGTTACAGGTTCCTGGTGTGGTTGAGCACGGCCTGTTTATTGGCATTGCAAATACTGTTATCCTTGCCGGAGCAGATGGAATTCAAATCCTGAGCGCCTAGAGGCGTCGAAAAACAAAACGGAGTAGAAATGACAAAATCAACTAGACTTGGAAGAATTGGCGGTCTGGCACTGGCTTTTGCAATATTGACCACCGCCGGGTCCTTGCAAATTCAGGCTCAGGAACTCAGCCCGTCTCATCTGAAAGCTTCAAAAGCTGCATTGGCCGCATCAGGTGCAACAGATCAATTTGACCGCATTTTGCCATCCATTGGCGCAAAGGTGAAGTCGGATGCGATTGCTGCGCGTCCCGATCTCGCCGATCAGATATCAATCATCGTTGATGAAGAAACTCTGAAACTTGCGCCACGGCGCGGCGATTTGGAAAATGAATCTGCCATCATTTACGGCCGGGTATTTACGGAAGAGCAACTAAAAAAAATCAAGGAGTTTTATGCATCAGATGCTGGTCAGATATTACTGAAAGAAGCTCCCGTGATTACTCGCGAACTTAACAACGCTTCCAAGATATGGGGCGCAGGCCTGGTCCGCGATCTTAATCAGGCAGTTGCCAAAAAGCTGAAGGATGCAGGCTTGAACTAGCCGGTCAGGGTGTATCCGTTCGGGATCGAAATCGCCCCCACACAATCGAAACCAAATTGAATGCAGGCTTCAAATCGATGACCTATGACTATGACTTGTTTGTAATTGGTGGTGGCTCGGGTGGTGTGCGGGCAGGGCGCATGGTTGCCGGTCTTGGTAACCGGGTCGGCATCGCGGAAGAATTTCGCTATGGTGGAACCTGCGTTATTCGTGGTTGTGTTCCCAAAAAACTGTTGGTTTATGCGTCGTCTTTTGCTGAAAATTTCGAAGATGCGACTGGATTCGGATGGAAAGTTGGTGACACCAGCTTTGACTGGGCTAAGCTGATTGCCAACAAGGACCTGGAAATTAGTCGGTTGGAAGGGCTTTATCGCAAGGGTCTTGAAAATGTGAATGCCGATATCTTTGATACGCGGGCTGTACTGGAAAGCCCGCATGAGGTGAGGTTGCTTGCAGAAGACCGGGTTGTAACCGCGGAAAAAATTCTGATTGCCGTGGGCGGCACTCCACACCGGCAAACAGAATTGCCCGGCCATGAATATTGCATAACTTCAGACGAGGCATTTGACCTTAAACAATTACCGGAGCGCATTGTCATCGCCGGTGGCGGTTATGTGGCGGTTGAATTCGCCGGTGTTTTTGCTGGTCTCGGCGTTGACACAACCATTGTCTATCGTGGGCCGGAAATTCTGCGCCACTTTGATATGGACATGCGCCAGCACTTGCATCAGGAAATGCAGAAAAAAGGTGTTCGGGTGATTTGTGATGAAACTTTTTCGAAAGTTGAAAAAACAGACGATGGCCTTGCCGTATCCCTTGCCGGTGGTGAGGTTTTGGCTGCAGATCAGGTAATGCTGGCGCTTGGGCGCGTACCGTTAACCCGACAATTGGGCATGACCAAAGCTGGTGTGGAGCTGGACTGGAGCGGTCATATTGTCGTTGATGAATATTCTCGTACCAACGTTGAAAATATCTGGGCGGTTGGCGATGTTTCAAACCGTGTGCCGCTCACTCCGGTGGCAATTCATGAAGCCATGTGTTTCATGGAAACGGAGTTCAATGACAATCCGACCATGCCGGATCATGATATTATTGCCACAGCAGTGTTTTCGCAGCCGGAAATAGGTACAGTTGGAATGACAGAGGATGAGGCCGTTGAAATGGTTGGAAACCTCAACATTTTCAAAGCTGTGTTCCGACCGATGAAACATACCCTATCGGGACGTGACGAAAAGACCGTGATGAAGCTGATTGTCGACAGTGACAGCGACAAGGTAATCGGCGCGCATGTGCTTGGTCCTGATGCCGGTGAAATGGCGCAACTTATGGCGATTCCGATGAAAATGGGTGCAACAAAAGCCGACTTCGACCGTACTATGGCTGTTCATCCAACGGCGGCAGAGGAACTGGTGACAATGTATCAGCCAAGCTACAGCTATGCGGATGGCGTTCGGCAAGATTGAACAGCCGAGCCATTTTACCCCGCCATATCAAAGATCAGTGTCACGCAAAGACCATGCGACTGACGATTTTCGATGGTCAGGTCTATGTTGTTGATGTCGCAAATTTCGCGAACCAAAGACAAGCCAATACCCGTTCCGGGAGTTTTTTGATCATGGCGAATGCCGCGCACCAGAATTGATTCTATCAGTTTTGGTTCCAGTCCTTTACCATCGTCTTCGATTGACAACGATAGTTTGTCACTATTGATCGACCCGGAAACAATAATCTCTGTCTCGGTCCATTTGACCGCATTTTCGATTATATTACCCAATAATTCCCGCAAATCATCTGGATCGACACAAACCGCAATATCTGCGGGAACTGAGATATTCCAATTCAGGATTTCCCCTTTAGGAGTGCGTTGCAGGGTTTTGACAATTTCGCCAACGATAACAAACGGAACTCCATCAGCATTGCGCTGGCCTTGTTCGGGAGTGATTCTGCTGCGCGCCAGCTCGTAATCCACATGTGCCCGCATGGATTTTGCGAGGGTTTTTAGTTCCTGCGCCATTTCATTTTGTCCAAGCTCTTCCAGCTTTTCAGCGTCATTAACCAACACTGTCAGCGGTGTATTTAGTCCATGAGCAAGATTAGCCGCCTGCTTCCGTGCCCGGGCGATAGTTTCGTCCTGAGTATCCAGTAGTTTGTTAATTTCCTCTGTTAACGGTTTTATTTCATTTGGAAAATCATCGCCCAACCGTTGTTTTGTACGGGTACGGACGGCGTTTAGCCCCAATCTGACATTTTTAAGTGGCCGTAATCCAAGCGTCAGCTGCAGGGCTGATGCCAGTAACAGGAAAATTCCGAGCACCAGCAAATATGGAATCATATCCATTGCAAACTGGCTGCGTGCCTTGGTAACAGTCTCATAATTCATGGCCGCACTGATACGAATGGGACGCACCCCAAGCGGGGTGGATACAAGAAGTTCGCGTTCTTCAAGGGTAACAGTACTGCCGTCTGGACCTGGAAGAAAATATCGATGAACTTCACCGGCGCCATGACTGTCGACGGGCAGCGGTAAAGCGTAATCCCACAATGATCTGGAGCGTAGTTGTTGTTTTTGTTCGACATCATCCAGTTGCCAATATAGCCCGCTATAGGCGAGATCAAAGCGCCGGTCGGAGAGGTTTTCCGGTGGCAATAAAAGGCCATCCTTGTCAAACTTCAGATCTGCAGCGATCTGATTGACATAATTGGTTAATTCGGCCTCAACCCGGCGCTCGAGGTTTTTTTCAAACAATCGAATCATGATGAAGCCGGCACTGGTCAAAACCAGAGCAATGCTCAATGCAGAAATAATGAGGAAACGCCATCTCAGGGATTTCAAACAGATTCTCCATCTGACAAGGTATAACCAAAGCCGCGTTTGGTTTTGATAATACCAGGCCCAAGTTTGCGCCGCATCCGGGCAATAAGTACTTCTACAGAATTGCTGTCACGTTCAAAATCCTGCGCATAAAGCTGCTCGGTCAGTTCCATTTGTGAAACCACATTATCTCGGTTCAGCGCCAGATAATGCATGCACCTGTATTCCATTGGCGAAAGATCGACTGGTACACCATCACAGCTTACCGATTTTAGTCGTGTGTCAATACGCAGTTTTCCCACATTAATTATCGTTGACGCCTGGCCGGATGCCCGGCGTATTATCGCGCGCAGCCGGGCCAATAATTCTTCCATCTGAAACGGCTTAACCAGATAATCATCGGCGCCAGCATCAATTCCTTCCACCCGTTCACTCCAGTTTCCCCGGGCGGTGAGAATTAAAACGGGAAAATTTCGACCATTCTCGCGCCAGCGTTTTAATACCGAAAGGCCATCCATGCCAGGAAGCCCCAAATCCAGAACTACCACGCCATATTCCTCTGTATCGCCTTTAAACCACGCCTCTTCACCATTTGGTTCAATATCCACCAGATACCCGTTTTTGCCGAGTGCTGCGGCAACGTTACGGGATATCATGGAATCATCTTCAACCAGCAGCAAACGCATTTAATGGTCCTAATCTCAATCGTACTTTGAACGCAAAATGTCACCGTTTTTGGCATTAACATAAATTTCAAGCAGGCGACCCTTTCGGTCCACCACTTTAAATTCATAGATCCAGCGACCACGCTTTCGTTCCAGTTCAATGCGAAGAATCTCGGATCGGGTTTTTTTGGTCACTATCCGTTTGATCGTACTAAGCGGCAGTATTGCATTTTGTTGCACTGCTTTTCGGATCTGCCGCTGGATAGAGCGACTAATTTTATTGCCAGCTCGGCGACCTTCATGTTCATCATTACCAGAACTGTTGTCGTTACTGCTGGATCCGTCACTGCCAGAATCGCTGCCACTATCACTATCTGCATCACTGTCAGAATCGCTATCACTATCTGAATCGTCTCCGCTATCAGAATCGCTATCACCACCACTGTCTGCATACGCGTAAGGTGCAGATAGCGGACCAACAATAATTATACTTGATAGGAGCAGCCGCAAAAGCAGAAGGGCCGTTACTTTAAACATAGGCACCCATTATCAAATTAAACCTTACAATTCCCTGACATCAGACGTCATCTATCGGTCAGTCACCTGTTGTTATAACCGCCGTGTTGAATAAACGACAGCCATAAAGGCAACACAAATCACCAACTGGAGACTGACTGATGAATTCCTCCCTCAACAAGACGATTAAAGTTCTATCCCTCTCAACTGTACTTACCGGATACCTGCTTTCCGGCTTCGCATTTGCTGCAAATCACACAGCAGTTGGCGGAGCGGCTGCCCAGCCGGCTACAGCAGCTCAGCCAGCGGCAACGACCCCGCCAACCGCAGCAGTACAAACAACCCAAGCAACAACTGTCGCGCAAAGCACCGGCCAGACCACCACTGGAAATACTGTTTCAGGTACTGGCAATAACGACGATGATTCTGACGATGATCACGAAGACTCCGATAGCGATAGCGATGGTGAAGGCGATTCCGACAGCGACGGCGGCGATTCCGACAGCGATGGCGAAGGCGACTCCGACAGCGACGGTGGCTCTGATAGCGATGGAGACGACTAAGCTCAGCACGTTGTCAGCAATTTGCCTGGCCAATGATTATGCCCCCAAAGGTCAGGCAGGTGCTGAAGTGAACGAAATTCAAGGTTGTCTCGTATTAGGTCTGCTTCGAATTATCACTTCAGCACCACTCACTAACCAAACTAAAATGTGTCCCCTCTTGAAAGGATCCTCCCATGAATAAATTTACACTTCTTATCGCAACTTCACTGGCTGTAACCGCAGCAATTCCTGCCTATGCAAGCAGCACTGACGGTAAATGTGGAGCTGTTACAGGTAAATGGATGAATGCCGATGCAGCAAAATCCGTCGCGGCAAAAAATGGCTTTGAAGCACGTCGGGTAAAACGCGAAGATGGTTGCCTGGAAATCTATGCAATCGACAAGAACGGCGCGCGGGTTGAATTGTACATGAACCCGGTAACCGGCAAAATCATCAGAACCAAAAGAAAATCCTGATCATGTCTGCGGTTGAAATTGGACAAGAGGTCGGTCGCGAACAGCGGCCGACCGAGGTTAAGGTCTGGGATATAGTTGTTCGGTTATTCCACTGGTCCCTTGTAACTTCATTTGTAATTGCGTGGATCAGCGCCGATGAATGGGACAACTTGCATGAGATATCGGGTTACGTGGTAACCGGACTGATCGTATTTCGCCTTGTTTGGGGTATTATTGGTTCCAAACACGCGCGATTTTCTGATTTTGTGGTCGGCCCGTCAACATTGATAAATTATCTCAGGGATACCGTGTATCATCGGGCCAAGCGCTATCTTGGACATAACCCTGCTGGCGGGGCGATGATCCTCCTGTTGATAGGTTCCATATTGGTCGCCACAATCAGCGGCATTGCATCAACAACTTCATTGTATTGGGGTGTTGAATGGGTTGAAGAACTGCACGAAGTTTCAGCAACAATTGCGCTGGTTCTTGTATTCTTTCATCTGGCAGGCGTTGTTTACAGCAGCATATCGCACAAGGAAAACTTGGTAAAAGCGATGTTCACAGGTAAAAAAAGACCGCTGTAAGTTCACCACTTCAATGTGGATTTGAATTCTATCGGAAAACAATTGATTGCGGGGTGGTTTGACAAAAACTGCCCCGCATTTTTTTGCCGATAGTATTTTTGCACATTCGACATTACTGATGATCAATAACCTGAATATCCGGCGTGGATTGGCGAGCCTTGCGTTTTGATTTTACGGGTGCATCCTTCTGGTTTTTGCTCAAGATGATGGCCGAAAACACTGTAAACACGGTCAATATAGCTGTTGTCCGCAGCGGGTATTCAACTGAGGAATGCACCAATATTGCGACAATCGAAATACCGGCAGCCTGTGCCAGACCGGAGCGAAACATGTTAGATATTATCAGCCCAATGTACAATGCTATTGCGGGTACAGCGACAATGCCGATTTCAAGCATAAGCTCGATATAATCGTTATGTGCGTGGTTTACATAGGTTTCGATGATATTTTGAGATGGATCGTAAATTGGATAAATCAGAACAAAGCTTCCCAGACCTGTTCCCAACAACCAGTGCTGCTTGAAAATTAACCAGGTATTCCAGGCGAATTCACCACGCAAATCCTTTTGGAATGCGGCATAAACATCGAGATTGAAATATCCGATCACAATCACAGCTACAACGATAGCGAGGCCGAAAATTTTGAACTTGGGAGAAGTGTTTTTGGTTCCAAACCAGCCCAAACAAACCAGAGCCAATATGCTTGAGAGTGCCATGCCGGCGCGGGAGCCGACAGCAAAAAGCAAAGCAAGCGTCAATGCAGTTAACAGGAAATACATCAGGTAATTTTTGGATACATCGATATACCGCCAGGCAAGCAACGGGATCATAGTGAAAATCAGAGTGGAAAAATGATTTTCGTTGGCAAACATCCCGGAATTGATGGTGTAGGCCAGCACCCCTTCGATCTCGACATCGGCGGGAAATGACAATTGGATGACACTGACCAACACATTTATAAAGAATCCCAGAACTATGTAGCGAACAAGGCGCATCTGGTTAAAGTCGGCGAGCGTGGAAACGTAAAGCCCAACTCCCAGCATGGTTAACGTGGTGGTGGCGGCATCAAGGCCATTATAGGGTGTTGCGGTTAGAAATTGCCAGTTTGGGGTGACGCCATCCAACGAGGGCAGTTTTTGATTAAGGCCGACCGGTATGAACTGAATGACCAGAATTGCTAAAATTACGAACACCAAAAAACGTGCAACATGGCCCAGCCTGTTGTTTACAATATTGGCAAATCCGGCAAGTGCCACTGGCAACATGAAAATTTTGATTACCTGGTCGGTCCACAGATGTTGTTGGGTCCCACCACCCAATACCAGCGCCAGAACTATGGCAATGCCCGCATAGATACCAAACCCCCTGTGCTGATAAATCGAAATTTTAACCACTCCCCAGAGCTATGGATATTTGGTGAAGGTACACTGAACCGGAAAACTTGTTTTTCCAGCTCTCAACAAAATTTCCGTTGGCAAAACGAATGGCTTGAACTTCGCAATCTTCAGCGGGCACGCTAAATCTGCCAACCAGTTCCGTAACGCGTGATTCGCTTGGTTTCAGGCTCAAACGGTCCAGTTCGTTTCCATTGGTGCATATTACCGACACATCTACAGGATTGGGCCCTTTGTAATTGCTGGTCGAATAGATAACTTTGAATGTAAATGTGGAGGGCGGTAAATTCAAAAACTGTCCGGCGGGTTTCAGACGGACCGGAGAATCCCGAAACCTGATTTCCAGCGCGCGATTATTGAGCGAAGTACCGGACGTAAGTTTTGGCGCAACAGTGATGATGCGCATATCAAGTCCCGGTTGTCTGGCCATTGACCAGTCAAATACACTGCCTGAGGGTGGAAGCGAAAATTTGGAATTATAAACGTAGCCGGATGCCGATTTTGCTTCTTCTCCCAAGGTCAATAAAAACAGACGATAGGCTTTGCGGTACTGACCTCCGGAGAATATCTTGTTGACCACCTGGTTGATCGTGCCCTGCAATCGGGGGACACCCCGTGCCTTCCAGTCGAGCACCACCCTGTAGGCCAGATCATAGGATGACTTGTCCTTCAGCAGGGCATCGATGAGAGTTTTCGTTCCATCTATTTGTGAAGGAAACCGAACCAGTGCTTCGTTGTAGGCTTCTTTATCTTTCATCAAGATTGGCAGAGACGGCGTAATCAACTGGCGAAAATCAACCCACCGTCGGATAAAAATGTCAGCGAGTTCAATAGCGCGCTTATAGTTGCCCGTATTGGCATTATATGAAAACAGGCGGGCCAGAGATTGAATTTCCGTCGGCAGTAATTTCAGAGAGTGTTGATACAAAATCCGCGCTTCTTCCGGCTTCCCTTCACTTTCCAAAATAACGCCCAAATAGCTGTAAAATCTTGCGTCATATGGATCAGCAACGATACCGGCACGGGCAATCTTCTCAAGTTTTGGCAGTTTAGCGGGATCTGTTTTTTCTTTAACATCCGCCCTCAAGAGAGCAAGTCGGGCAGATGTGTTTAACGGATTTATCGCAACTGCGGAACTGGGCAAAAAATCAACCAGAATATCGCTGAGCGTGCCCACCAGTATGATTAGGCCAATGACCGCACTCAATGAGACAGCAAATATTCGGTCGGCAAGTGAGGTTTGTTTTTGGGCAATCATCGCGTGAGCATTAACATCCATGGGCAATCCGCACCTTTTACCGCCATTCAGTTCGAAAGGTAAGCCATTTGAACTAATTTATCCGCGTGCATTACTGATTTGGTTTATCGTAACACTGAAGTAAGCCACTGCGGGAGATTTTGACCAGAGATCGCGTCTGGCGATGAACTTTTGGTACTCTTCAATATTTCCAGGCAGGAAACACTAAAATCCGCAAGAAACCATGGCCGCAATCAATATGACGTTGCGGCAAAATGAATTCTCTCCTAAGGATAAAAATTCGATTAGGTTTGGACCGGAAACAGGGATTACCAATGTTAAAGCTCAATCTTGGATGTGGACTTAGAACTCCGGATGGCTGGCTCAACGCAGATTACTGGATTGGTGCTCGGTTGCGCAAAACCCCTGTATTGGGTTTTTTGACCAAGCCGTTTTTCAAAGCAGACTGGAATGACAGTGTTGTTTTGCAGGACCTTACCGCAAAATGGCAATGGTCAGACAATACAGTTGATGTTGTATATTCGTCTCACACAATTGAACATTTGTGGCGGGAAGACGGAGAACATTTCATGGCTGAAGCATTCCGGGTCCTAAAGCCGGGCGGCGTGTTGCGGGTAATCGTTCCCGACCTGAACCGGTTTGTTGAGCGATACCTTCAGGGCGAATTCAAAAGCACCGAGTTTGTGAAGAAACTTTCTGTAATACCGTTTTCGCGCAATGATTCCTGGTACGCCCGGATGTTTTCCTCATATTTCAGGTTTCCACACAAATGCATGTACGACCTGGATGATATGAAAGCTCTAATCGAAAATGCCGGTTTTGAGATAACCAGCACATCAGCAGAAAATTCGGCAATTGAGGATCTGGAAAATATTGAGCGCCCCGACCGGCTGGTCAACGCAATTGTTGTTGAGGCAATAAAACCTCAATGACATCTAAGTCTCAGTGGGAGTTGATTGCACGCCAGTACCAAACTGTTGCGCCAACAATTTAATGAATATTTTCGGGAAAATGGTACGCCCTAGGGGAATCGAACCCCTCTTTCCAGGTTGAAAACCTGGCGTCCTAACCGATAGACGAAGGGCGCACAATCTGGCGCGTTATAGAGTCGATTTGGTTGTCCCGCAACCCCGGTTTGATCGCAAAATGAAAAATAAATAACGCATCAACAGCAAGGTTGATAAAGTCGTTAATTACGCTTGGCGCGTCTTTTGCCCCGGCGACAGCGCCAGTTCCAGTCCCGTTTCGCACCTATATCAACATGGACGGATTTAGTATAACAATAGGTGCCAACGCCGCCACGCCCGGGCATTGAGCGCAGATATTTTGCCAATGTCCATTTGGAAATTCCGGTCACCTGAATGTCGGCGGCTTTGCAATAGATATGAGTGGAGTTTCTTGCGCCGCGTGCTCTGCGGTTGGCGCTTGGACTGCGATAGCCTGATGTAATGATCGGCACGCGCCCAAAGCGGCGCTGAACCTTGTTCAGTACCTGAATTAATTCCGGGCGCAGACAGGCCACTTGTACTTTTGAGTGCTGAATGCGCAATCCGTTGGGCGAAGTGCGGGCAAGGCCGCCAACCGAGGCAACCTGTACAGGATTGTATCCCTCATCGGCCCCTTCTTTGGCATCAAACACACCAAACAATCCTGATTTGCGAACACCCGGCAAAGAGCTCTTGTTTCCCGGCTTGAGAATTGCAACCTGGCGGGCTTTTCCCGGTTCATGGCTGGTTGGATTTTTTACTGCATTGCGTCTGCGAACAACCTGTTTCGGGTTGGGTTGAAACAGGGAAGCAAAGAATCCCTGGCTGGCTTTCTTAACTACCGGTTTTTTTGTTTCTGCTGGCGGGGTCGATACAGCAATCGTCTGTTGGGTGGTGGCCTCTGCTTGAGATGGGGAAACTGCGGCCGGCGCTTTGGCCGACTCGACACTGTCCTGTTTTTCTATAACCTTGCGACGACGGGCAATCGGCTTGCGGTTGGGCTGGAAAAGGGTTGCAAAGAAGCCCTGGTTGGTTTTTTTGACCGCTGGTTTTTCAGCTACCACAGGCTGGGCTGTGGCAGCAGCTGTTTGCGGGGTGCTGGTTTCTGCTTGAGGTGAGGGGATTGCCACGGGGGCTTTGGCAGGTTCGGGACTGACCGGCTTCTTCACACTCCTGCGACGGCGGACAACCGGCTTGGGATTGGGCTGAAAAAGGGCCGCGAAGAATCCCTGATTGGTCTTTTTAACCACCGGTTCTTCAATCGCGGAAGCAACAGCAGCAGATTGCGTTTGAGATTTGTTGGCCTTTGCAAGCGTATTGGCCTTCTGCGCAGCTACACTACCATTGCCGGTATTTGCAAGCGCCAGACTAGGGTGAACGGGCGCATCGCTTCCGGGCCGGCGGGCGGGAACAGTGATGGTTCCAGGAACACCGGTTTCATCGACAACACCCGAAGAATTCTGGTCGGCACCACGCTCTGCCAAAATAGGAGATTGTCCATCTGTTTGCTGCTGGATGTCGGTGTCAGATGTAGTTGCTGTCAGTGTTGACGAGGGTGTGACAGGCGCAGGTGTCAAAGCGGTGGCAACACAGCCGGACAGGACGAGGCCGGTACTGATTACAGCCAAATTTCGCGCAAATACGAGGGGGGGCAATGCTTCCAAGGCATTAGCCCAAACATTGGTGGTACTCCTGCGCACTCTTTACCCCTTGAATTTTTCTGTTCGCTGAGAGCCCCAAAAACAGAAAGTCAGAATTTGTTAGTCAGCCTATCGTCCATCAAAATGAACGAATCGTTTCAATCCCAACACCAACTCGAACAAAGCTCTCCATCGGCGCTTTCAGGATTGAAATCAATACCCGATTTTCTGCCAGTAACCAGCACATTATCGAACCAGGGATAACGCTGATTGGTAACAGGTTGTTTTTTATGGTGTTCCCGGCTTTTGCAGGCAACCGCCATTCACGGCTTAGTAAAGTTGAATTCGGGCAGGATAATGGCAAAAAAGAAGCATAATTGTGGTCGTGACAGCCACGTTACCACTCGCCAATATTACCCATTGAAGCCCAGGGTTCCTGAACTGGCAGGGCATCGCCTTCCTGAAGCAATTCGATGGATATATTATCAGGAGACCGCACAAAAGCCATGCGTCCGTCGCGGGGAGGACGGTTTATTGTCACGCCCTTGTCCATCAATGCCTGACAATATTCGTAAATATTGTCGACTTTGTAGGCGAGATGACCAAAATTTCGGCCACCATCATAGTCTTCTGTGTCCCAATTATAGGTAAGTTCAAGTTCAGGTGCCCGTTCATTTCTGGCACGTTCTTCATCTTTGTCCGCAGCAAGAAAAACCAGGGTAAATCGTCCCTGTTCGTGGTCCATCCGGCGGGTTTCAATCAACCCAATTTTGCCCACATAAAAATCGAGCGACTCTTCAAGATTGTTGACACGAACCATTGTGTGCAAAAAACGCATTATAGAAACTCCTGTTGATGGGATTGTCGGGTGGTTGCGCGAATCACAGGATAACTGCGCAAATGCGACGGACCCGAATTCGTACAATTCTGGCGCCAGAGTACACCACATGCGAATTTTGTGTGGAGTTTTTTGACCGTGGTGTTGCAGCTTTCCACAGCCTGGCAAATTTGCTGTCGATTGAACATTAATTTATCAGGAAAGGGCTTGCAGGTGATACGAGTGCTAATGCTATGCTAGCAGCGAATCAACGATCTACAGTTCTTGATTTGACAGTGGTTTAAAGTGGGCGGCATTGCGAGGGGTTATCCATATGGGAGCAAAGCTCTCTCAGGGTCAAAAATTTCGTTCGACTGAGGAAAATCCGGATCATGATCTGGATAAGCCGGTCGACGTTGTCGTTGTTGCCGGTGCCATCAAATGGTTTGACGTATCCAAGGGATTCGGGTTCATCGTGCCGGACGATGACCTGCCTGATGTATTGCTGCATGTTGCCTGTTTGCGACAGGATGGCTTCCAGACCGCTTATGAGGGTGCCCGCGTTGTATGCGAGGTGGTCTCTCGAGAGCGGGGGCTGCAGGCATTCAGGGTTTTGTCGATGGATGATTCGACAGCCGTTCATCCGTCGCAACTTGCCCCGGCTCGCACCCATGTGGAGGTTGAAGCCACCAGCGATCTGGTCAGGGCAGAAGTAAAGTGGTTTAACCGGACCAAGGGGTATGGCTTTTTAACCACCGATGGTGGTGCGGAAGATATATTTATTCACATGGAAACCCTGCGACGGTATGGATTAACTGAGTTGCGCCCCGGGCAATTTGTGATGGTTCGTTACGGAAAGGCCGAAAAAGGCCTTATGGCTGCCGAAATTCACCCTGATGGTGGCGGTACAATGCCTGCTTCTCATTAGCAGGTGATCTGTTTCACCATCAAAGAAGAACTAAGCCCATGAAAATTACTATTTTGAGAGAATATTCTGTGACTGAATATATCCGGAATGGCATGATGTCGTTCGGTGTTTTGGTTGCAACCGCGCTTGTTGGATTTGCCCTGTTGATCAACACCAATGTCGGGTTTGCCAACACGCATCCAGGAGGACCGTTAACCCCACTGACCATAACGACACCAAAAGGTGACTTCACCTATCAGGTGGAATTGGCCGTCACCAGTGAGCAGAAAACCAAAGGTCTGATGTTTCGGCGGGAAATGCCACAAAACCAGGGTATGTTGTTTGAGTTTGGCCAGCCACGAATTGTTTTGATGTGGATGAAAAACACGATTCTGCCGCTGGATATGATATTTATGAAATCAGATGGGACGATTGCCCGAATCGCCGAGAATACAACGCCATTTTCTCTTGACACCATATCCAGCGAGGTAAAGGTCTCGTTTGTTCTGGAACTCAATGCCGGCGAGGCCGCCCGCACGGGTATGGCGCCGGGGCAAAAAATGGCACATGAAATTTTCTCCAAAGCAGTTAACTAGGATTTTCCAAATAGTTTTGACGACTGTTTGAAACGGGTGATTTTGCGCTTGTGTTTAGTATTGGAAGTGCTATGAGAGCGCTGCATTCAATTGAGATAATCCTCAATCTAGTCACTGAATTGTTGATCTTGCTTTTGGTTCGATTATAAACGTTTGGTGAATGCTGAATTGTTCGGGGCATGGCGCAGCCTGGTAGCGCACCTGGTTTGGGACCAGGGGGTCGCAAGTTCGAATCTTGCTGCCCCGACCATCATTCAGCAACGGCAACAAAATTGAAGGGGATCAGAACTATGGTAGCCCAAATCTATCGCCCCGCTAAAACTGCCATGCAATCCGGAAAATCCAAGACCCATGATTGGGTGCTGGCTTTTGAACCCGCGTCGGCCAGAAAAATTGAACCTTTGATGGGCTATACT
>JALTNS010000299.1 GCA_027000565.1 Rhizobiaceae bacterium
CCAATGACAACGGAAAAATCGTCCCGTCGGCCTATGCAATCGCTGCCAAAAAGGCCGGGCTGGAAATTGTCACATGGACACTGGAACGCTCCGGACCGCTTAAAAATGGTGGCGGCTGGTATTACAAAACCTCCGCTGGCGCAATCAACAATGATGGCGACATGCTGGTGATGCTGGATGTGCTGGCAAAAGATGTTGGTGTTAAGGGCGTGTTTTCCGACTGGCCGGCCACCACCACATTATATGCAAGTTGCACCGGTCTGTAGCGGGTAAACAGCATTATGAGCCAAAGCTATTCAGGTCCGGAACTTTGTGCCCTTGATGCCCATGTGGTGGTCGAGATGGTGCGGAAGCGCGAAATCAGGCCATCTGAATTGCTTGATGCCAGTTTTGAACGCATTGCTGCGGTTGAGCCAATCGTCAATGCCTTGCCGACCCTGTGCGAACAGCGGGCACGTGATAGGCTTGCCGCGTTGGAAACCGGTGCAAAGAATGTCGATCCCGGCTGGCTCGGCGGATTGCCGATTGCGATCAAAGACCTTGCGGCGGTTTCAGGAGTACGGTCAACCTGGGGCACCCGTGCGCTGAAAGATAATATTCCCGATCAAAGCGATCCGATTGTAGAAAGACTTGAACAACGCGGTGGTGTGGTGATTGCCAAATCCAACACGCCGGAAATGGGCGCCGGCGGCAACACCTTCAACGAAGTATTCGGCATGACCCGCAATCCGTGGGATATCTCCAAAAATGCCGGAGGTTCATCGGGTGGCGCTGCCGTGTCGTTGGCCACCGGCGAAGTTTGGTTGAGCCATGGATCTGATCTTGCCGGATCTCTCCGCACACCTGCCGCCTATTGCGGTATTGTTGGCTTGCGCCCCAGCCCCGGCCGCGCTTGCGGTGGCCCGACTGATCTTGCTTTCAACACCGAGGGTGTGCAGGGACCTATGGCCCGCAATGTCAGGGATACGGCACTTTTTCTCGATGCGATGAGCGGATTTGATCCGGCCTTGCCGTTGAGCGTTGAGGCACCGGAGATGTCTTTTCAACAGGCGGTGATTGAAGCAGACAATAAAATACGCATTGCCTGGTCGCCGGACCTGAACGGATTGGCACCGGTTGAGAAATCAATGATCGCCAATCTTTCCAGTGCACTGGAAAAAGTGGAACGTGCCGGTGCAAATGTGGTTGAAACATGCCCTGAACTGCCAACACTTTATGAAACGTACATTACCCTGCGAGCAATGTTCTGGGCAGCCCTTCCCGGGCGGCTTCCCGAATCCGTGCAGGCCGGGTTCAAACGCACCTTGCGCGACAATATCGAGCTTGGCCGCACCCTCACAACAGACCAGATTTATGATGCCCAACGCAACCGCTCGATCATTTTTGCAAACATGCACCGCCTGTTGCAGGATTTTGATGTGCTGGCCTGTCCGGTGGTTGGGCTGGACCCTTGCCCCGTGGAAGAAGAATATCCCTCAACCGTTGATGGTCAACCGGTGAAAGACTATGTCGACTGGCTGCGGTTTTCTTTTCTTTCAACCACCACCGGCCTGCCGTCACTTTCCCTGCCGATCGGTTTTTCAGATCATGGGATGCCGGTTGGCCTGCAACTGATCGGCCCGCCGCGCGGCGAGGCAAAATTGCTTGCTGTAGCCCGCGCCATCGAACTGGCGGTTGATTTTAACGGCGGTCCGATTGATCCGCGCGAGTTTTGATTTCCGGAGAAACAAACCATGCTCGGCAAGGAAAAACCGATTGCATTCCTGGCAACTGCAAACAGCGGTTTATCCCTGAGATTCTATCGCGACCTGCTGGGTTTAAAATTGGTCAGCGAGGATGATTTTGCCATTGTATTTCACCTCGATGAAATTGACTTACGTATCCAGAAACTGGAGAAGGTCGTCCCGCAGCCACAAACCGTGCTTGGATGGTCGGTTAAATCGATAGAAGAAACCGTTGGCAAACTGGTCAGCAAAGGAATCTCTTTTGAGCGGTTTGGCGGCATGGCCCAAAATAACCTTGGTATCTGGGATGCACCCTCTGGTGCGAAAATCGCCTGGTTCAAGGACCCGGATGGAAACATGTTGTCGCTAACTCAACATCGTCATTCGTAAAACCGCGTGGTTTGCAAACATCCGACCTTCTTCCTATTGGCATGGGAAGTGGTTTCGCATAATAACACGGTGAATTCTCCCGATCCTCGCACCCCTATTTGGACCGACACCCATGACCCAATCTCTTGATACCTTCAAATGCCGCAAAACCCTTTCCGTCAACGGCAAGGACTATACCTATTTCAGCCTCAAGGAAGCTGAAACAAACGGCCTTGACGGCGCTTCAAAACTGCCGTTTTCACTAAAAGTACTGCTCGAAAACCTGCTGCGATTTGAAGATGGAAGATCAGTTACAGCGGAAGATATCCGCGCTGTGGCAAACTGGGTAAACGACAAGGGGTCAGCCGGTACCGAAATTGCCTATCGTCCGGCGCGGGTATTAATGCAGGATTTTACCGGCGTTCCAGCGGTGGTTGATCTCGCCGCAATGCGCGATGCGACGGTTAATCTCGGCGGCGATACATCTTCGATCAATCCGCAGGTGCCGGTTGATCTGGTCATCGACCATTCGGTGATGGTTGATTATTTTGGCGGGCCCAATTCCTTTACTCGCAATGTCAAACGTGAATACGAGCGCAATGGCGAGCGTTATACTTTCCTCAAATGGGGCCAGCAGGCGTTTGAAAATTTCCGCGTCGTGCCGCCGGGAACCGGCATTTGCCATCAGGTCAATCTTGAATATCTCGCCCAAACGGTTTGGACCCGCGAAGAAGGCGGCGAAACCATTGCCTATCCCGATACGCTTGTCGGCACCGACAGCCACACCACCATGGTCAATGGCCTTTCGGTGCTTGGCTGGGGTGTGGGCGGCATTGAGGCAGAGGCTGCGATGCTCGGCCAGCCTGTCACCATGCTGGTACCGGAAGTGATTGGTTTCCGCCTTGAAGGCAAGCTCAACGATGGCATTACCGCAACCGATCTGGTGCTGGTGATTGTTGAAATGCTGCGGGCGCGCGGCGTGGTCGGCAAATTTGTTGAGTTTTACGGCCCCGGCCTTGAAAACCTGACGCTTGAAGATCAGGCGACAATTGCCAATATGGCACCAGAATATGGCGCAACCTGCGGTTTTTTCCCGGTTGATGATGATACTATTTCCTATCTTACGGCCACAAGTCGCGAAGCCGACCGTGTGGCGCTGGTCGAAGCCTATGCCAAGGAGCAGGGCATGTGGCGCGATGCGGGCACTGCCGATCCTCTGTTTAGCGATACCTTGTCGCTCAATCTGGCTGAAGTCGTTCCGTCAATTTCCGGCCCCAAACGGCCACAGGACCGTATCGTGCTTGATCGGGCTGACACAGCTTTTGAAAAATCAATGAATTCGGAATTTGCCGACGCAATAGGCAAGGACCGCGTGGCGGTTGAGGGTCGTGATTTTGATCTCGGCAATGGCGACGTGGTGGTTGCCGCAATCACCTCCTGTACCAACACATCCAACCCTTCGGTGCTGATCGGTGCCGGACTTCTGGCCCGCAATGCACTGGCCAAGGGATTAAACGCCAAGCCGTGGGTCAAAACCTCACTGGCACCGGGCTCACAGGTAGTGACCGATTATCTCGACAAGGCTGATCTTTCCAAGGATCTTGATGCCATGGGTTTTAATCTGGTCGGCTATGGCTGCACCACCTGTATCGGTAATTCCGGCCCACTGGCCGAGGAAATTTCCGAAGCGATCAACGATAACGGTCTGGTCGCCTGTTCGGTGCTGTCCGGCAACCGCAATTTTGAGGGCCGCATTTCACCGGATATTCGCGCCAATTATCTGGCATCCCCACCCCTGGTGGTGGCTTACGCAATTGCCGGCTCGCTGAAAGTCAACATTGCCACCGACCCGCTTGGGCAGGACCAGGATGGCAATGATGTTTATTTAAGGGATATCTGGCCGTCATCACGTGAAATTGCTGATATTATGCGCGAGACGAAAAAAAAAAAAATGTTCCACGACCGTTACGGC
>JALTNS010000300.1 GCA_027000565.1 Rhizobiaceae bacterium
CATCAAACCGCAATAACGGGTTCAGCCAGATCAACCGGCGGCAAGATTTTTGCAATCGTTCCATTTCACGACCAAGATCCAGATCGTCATTGCCGCCTGCGTCCCGTTCAAGCCCGTCAGTAATCAGCAAAACGACCGCTCCCTGTCCAAGTACCCGGCGCGACCATTCCCGGTTAAACCGGTGCAAGGTTTCTGCGATACGAGTCCCCCCTTCCCAGTCTTCAACATTTTCGGAGACTTCGGACAGCGCCTCGTCGGGGTCTTTCATCCGCAAAGACCGGGTAATGTTTGTGAGCCGTGTACCGAACAAAAAGGTGTGCACATGGCGGCGCTTTTCGGTCAATGCATGCAAGAAATGCAGAAAAATCCGCGAATATTGGCTCATCGAACCGGAAATATCAGCCAAAACCACCAAAGGTGGATGAATTTCACGCTGTTTACGAAACGCTGGCAACAGCAGATCACCGCCGGTGCGAAGGCTGCTGCGAAACATTGCTCTTGGATCGATCACCCGACCGCGGTTGGCGGATTGATAACGGCGGGTTTTTACCCTGTCCTGTGGCAATACCAGGTTGGCAATCGAGCGGGTCGCTTCTGCAATTTCTGCTGCGGTCATCTGGGCGAAGTCCTTCGATCGGAGAACTTCCTTGTCTGATACGGTAAACTTGGCATCAACCTCGATTTCCTGTTGTTCCGGCCGGTCCTCGCGTTCGTGGCCCTGAAATAACGCCTGCGCCACGCGGGTTTCTGCGGCTTTGGGTTTTTCCGGCTCGCCTGTCGGGTTGGCAACCGGTGAAAACAACGCAATCATTTTTTCTACCAGGTCGCGCGAACGCCAGAACAAGCGAAATGCCTCGTCAAATATCACATGGTCCTCGTGCCGGGTTACAAGCACACAATGCAAGGTCCAGTAGAAATCATCGCGAGAACCAATTCCCGCCATTTGAACGGCCCTTACCGCATCCACCGCATTGGCCGGGCCTACCCGCATGCCGGCATCGCGCAAAGTTCTTGCAAAGTACAGAATATTATCGGTTATTCTGCCGCTGTCTTCGCGTTCGTCATCGCTCGATTGTTTGATCATTGGGCAGCGGTGAGTTCGGCCCTCACCTCCTGCAAAATTCTGGTGCCGGAATCGGCTTCAATTCTGGCAATGTCATCCTGGTATTTCAACAACACGCCAAGCGTGTCCGAAATTGCCTGCGGATCAAGCGCCAGTTTGTCCAGCTCAATCAGCGCGGTAGCCCAGTCCAGCGTTTCGGCTACACCGGGGTTTTTGAACAGTTCCTGCTGGCGCAGTTTTTGGACAAAAGAAACGATTTCCGCCGAAAGCTGATCGCTGGCTTCTGGTACCTTGTTGCTGACAATCAACCGTTCCCGTTCGGCATCCGGATAATCGACCCAGTGATAAAGGCAACGCCGCTTCAGTGCGTCGTGAATTTCGCGGGTACGATTAGTGGTGATCACCACAATCGGCGGTTCCTTGGCCTTGATTGTACCGAGTTCGGGGATAGTTACCTGAAAATCTGACAATACTTCCAGCAAAAAGGCTTCAAATGCCTCGTCAGTGCGATCGAGTTCATCGATCAGCAATATCGGTGTGCGCCCATCCACCTGTTCCAGTGCTTGCAGCAAAGGTCTGCGAATTAGAAATTTTTCGCTGAATACATCATCTTCCATGGCATCTCGGTTAGTCTGGCCGCTGGCTTCACGCATCCTGATTTCGACCATTTGTGCCGCATAGTTCCACTCATAAACTGCCGATGAAATATCAAGCCCTTCGTAGCATTGCAGGCGGATCAAGGGGCGATTGAGGGCAAAACTCAATACTTTTGCGATCTCGGTTTTACCAACACCCGCCTCACCCTCAAGAAATAACGGGCGTCCCATCTTGAGCGACAAAAATAATACGGTTGCCAGCGAGCGATCGGCAAAATACCCGCCACTGACAAGCATTTCCAGTGTGGCATCGATCGAAGTAGGAAGGTTTTTTTGCATTTTTATTTCCGCTGATGGTCTTGTTTTTACTATCTGATGCCAAAACAACCAGATTTATAAATTTGTAGGGGCAATTTCACCTATCGGCAAACAATTTCAATTGTGCGGGCGTCAAGCAATTGTTACAAGGTCAGGATTGATCCGTCGGACATCGAGAAGACGGGCTGTCTAAGGGGGACCCGTGCCACGCGCACGGAGCTATCTGATTTGAGCGCGATAATTGACGTTAAAAATGTGACGAAGCGGTTTGGTGGATTTCATGCCGTTCGTGATTGCACATTGCAGGTGGAAGAAGGGTCGATCACCGGACTTATAGGGCCAAACGGTGCCGGTAAAACGACACTTTTCAACATGGTTGCCGGAAATCTTGCTCCCAGCTCCGGCAATATAATTTTTGATGGCACGGATATCACCGGTAAAGCACCGCATGAATTGTTCAAACAGGGCGTTTTGCGCACATTCCAGATTGCCCACGAGTTTTCGCATATGACCGTGCTTGAAAACCTGATGATGGTGCCGGATGCCCAATCGGGCGAGAATATTTCCTCCGCCTGGTTTCAGCCGGCGCGGGTATCGAAAGAAGAAGCACAAATTCTCAGCAAAGCTGAAGAAGTTATTGATTTCCTCAAAATCACCCATGTGAAAAACGAACTTGCCGGAAATCTCTCCGGCGGGCAGAAAAAACTGCTGGAACTCGGGCGAACCATGATGGTCGATGCCCGCATTGTGCTGCTCGATGAAATCGCCGCAGGGGTGAACCGAACATTGCTAAGGGATCTGGTTGATAATATTGAGCGCTTAAACCGTGAACTGGGCTACACTTTTTTTGTCATTGAACATGATATGGATCTTATTGCCAGACTTTGCCATCCGGTCATTGTAATGGCAGCCGGTACGGTGATGGCCCAGGGGGCAATTGCCGATATTCAGGCCAATCAGGAGGTCGTGGAGGCTTATTTTGGTGGTTCTCCAACAGGTAACGCAACAACCGAAACCCATGACGGGGCGGCGGGATGAGCGAATTGCAGCCGATTATACAATTAACTGATATCCATGCCGGCTATGGCGGGATGAATATCCTCAACGGGGTCGAGTTTTCACTGAACCCGGGCCAGATCGGTGTTATTGTCGGGCCCAATGGGGCCGGAAAGTCCACGACACTCAAGGCCATGTTCGGTATGTTGCACTGTTCGCAAGGCTCCATCATTTTTGACGGCCAGGATATTACCAATAAACCACCAGAAACACTTGCCGAACTGGGTATGGCTTTTGTGCCACAGGAAAATAATGTTTTTCAGACATTATCCGTGCAGGAAAACCTGGAAATGGGCGCCTATACGAGACGCGATGACTATTCTCACCTGATTGAGCAGGTCTATGAAATATTTCCGGCACTGCGGGAGAAACGCAATCAGGATGCGGGTGAACTCTCCGGCGGCCAACGCCAGATGGTTGCCATTGGCCGGGCATTGATGATTGAACCCAAATTTATTCTGCTGGATGAACCAACAGCCGGTCTGTCGCCGTTGTTCATGAGCGAGGTTTTCGACCGGATTATTGCGGTTAACAAGACGGGTGTTACCGTTGCCATGGTTGAGCAAAATGCCAAACAGGCACTGGGATTTGCCCACAAAGGATATGTACTGGCCGGTGGGCGCAACCGGTTTACAGATACGGGCGCCGCATTGTTGGCTGACCCTGATGTGGCAAAGAGTTTTCTGGGTGGTTAACGTAATGGATAAAATAACTGGTGCAATAAATTGAACGAACTTGTATTTTTCATCAATAAGGCATTGATTTCAGGGCTGGTTATCGGTTCGGTTTATGCGCTTGGTGCTATCGGTGTAACACTGATATTTGGCATATTGCGGTTTGCTCACTTTGCCCATGCAGATCTGATGACTGTTGGCGCTTTTGTCTCGTATGTTTTAATGGCGCTTATGGCTGCTGCCGGATTTTCCGCCCCGGTTCCCTTGGCATTTCTGGCAATGTTCCCGGCAATGGTGATTACCGCATTGTTGGCAATCTGGCTTGATAAAACCTTCTACAAACCGTTTCGTGATCGCGGTTCAAACCCGGTTATCATTGTGATGGCTTCGCTTGGTGTCACCTTGATGCTGCAGGGGCTGGTGCGTTTGTTTGGCGGCACCCGTGCCCGTTCAATGTATATCGGTGAAAACAAGGATATTTACCGCATTCCCTTTCCCGGTGCGAAACGCGATCTCATATTAACCGAACCACAGTTGTTGCTGATCATCTTTACGATCATTGCTGTGATAACGCTGGCTGTTTTTCTTTCACGATCCCGGCTTGGCAAGGCCATGCGGGCCGTTTCTGACAACCCGGACCTGGCGCAGATCACCGGCATCAACACCAAACATGTGGTGTGGACCACATGGGTAATCGGCGGCACGTTAGCTGCTGCAGCCGGGACCATGTTATCGCTTGATGTGGTGTTAAAGCCTGATCTTTCATTCGGCCTGTTATTGCCGATCTTTGCAGCCGTGATTGTTGGCGGAATTGGCCAGCCCTATGGCGCGATTGCCGGTGGCATGTTGATCGGGTTTTCCGAAACCTTTGCGGTGTTCAACTGGGCTGTTCTGCTGCGTCCGTTTCGCGACAGTTTTCCAGACTGGTTCGAATTGCCGACAAAAATTGCATTTGTACCAACTGAATACAAACTGGCCGTTCCATTTTTCATTCTGATCTTGGTTCTGATTTATCGGCCAACCGGAATCTTCAAGGGCAAGGTGATGTAATGAGCGGTTCAATCTTTCAAAAATATGCCCGCGATTTCATGCTTGCCGGCGGGCTGTTTGTCCTAATTCTGCTGATTTTGATGCTGCAAGGATCGGCCTACACCTCACGCATGCTGGTTGAGGCCGCGTGTTATGCGATAATTGCCCTCGGCTTGACCATCCAATGGGGCTATGCCGGCCTCTTCAATATCGGCATAATGGGCTTTATTGCCGCCGGTTCATTTATGTTTATGTTCGTCTCATTCCCGGTCAATGAGCGGTTTTGGAACAGCGCCGGGCCCGGCATGCTGGTTGAACCGATCGTAACATTGCTTATTGGCGTAGCGTTGATTGTAGCCGTTCGGAAGTTGCGCATGATCCCTGGCTGGCTGCGTACGCCGCTGACTGTAATCATATTTGCAACCACCTATTTGCTGGTTACAGCAGGCATTGATCCGGCTGCCAAGGTGATTGAAAGTGAAGCCGGATTTATCGGCGGGTTTGGCCTGCCGGTATTTGTCGGATGGGCTGCGGCAGGCATAATTGCCGGACTAATTGCCTGGTTTGCCGGGCGTATATGTCTTGGTTTACGCTCCGACTATCTGGCGATTGCTACCCTTGGGATTGCACAAATCATCAAGACGTTTTTGAAGAATGCTGACTGGTTGACCAATGGTACTCTCACCGTATCTCCGCTGCCATGGCCGGTGCCAAAACCGATTGACGGAAATTTCACAGAAGCACGATCGATCTATCTGGCGTTAACGGCGGCATTTGTCATTATCATCTACATGCTGCTGGAACGTGCCTATCATGCGCCCTGGGGGCGGATGATGCGGGCTATTCGGGACAATGAGGAAGCTGCATCCTCGATGGGCAAGGACGTCAACAAAAGACGGCTGGAGATTTTTGTTCTTGGATGCATTCTCATGGGCCTTGGGGGCGCGATGCTGATCACATTTACCGGATTGTTTGACCCTTCCGGTTTTATTGATCTCAATCACACCTTCCTGATCTGGGTAATGGTTATTCTTGGCGGCACAGGCAACAATCGTGGTGCAATACTGGGAGCAATTCTGGTCTATATCATCTGGGTCATGTCAGAACCGCTGGCCTTGTCACTGTTCGATCTGGTTCGGGTTTATGGTCTTGACTGGTTTGGCTGGCAGGCACCGGGCGATCTTGACAGCCGAGCCTTGCAGATGCGGGTTTTTGTTATTGGTCTGACGATTACGCTGGTTCTGCGGTTTGCACCGGAAGGCATGTTGCCGGAGCGCATCCGACAGGATTAGAGTTGCATTTGATTTGCGGAAAGATGTATGGCTATTGTTTCGATAGCCAGTATTTCGGCAAAACCAATCATGCGTCATCCCAAAATTCTAACAACCTTGCAGACCTATTCATGGCCGGTGTTTTTAGCTGATCTGCTGGCCGGGGCAACGGTTGCCATGGTCGCCCTGCCTCTTAGTCTGGCAATTGCCATAGCCTCTGGAGCGGATCCGGCAAAAGGAATAATCACCGCAATTGTTGGCGGATTTTTCATTTCGCTGATAGGTGGCAGCCGGGTTCAGATCGGCGGCCCAACCGGTGCGTTTATTGTTGTTGTTTTTTCAATTATTGCCGAACATGGTTATGATGGTTTGGTCATCGCGACATTGATGGCCGGTATAATTCTGGTTGTTGCCGGATATTTTCGCATCGGACGTTTGATTGCCTATGTGCCGGAAGCCGTTACCAACGGATTCACCATTGGAATCGCAATTGTAATTGCTACGAGTCAATTAAAAGATTTTTTCGGCTTAAGTCTCGAAAATATCCCGGCGGAGTTTGCAGAAAAGATTCCAGCACTTTGGCAGGCGCGGGATACGGTGAATTTATCCGCTTTGCTGATCGCCCTGGTCACCATGGCATTGATCATTGGCTTAAGAAAACTGTTTCCAAGGTTTCCGGGGTTGATTGTAGCTGTGGGAATTGGCTCGGTCCTGGCATTATACTCCGGTCAGCCGGTTGATACGATATTTTCGCGATTTGGTGATTTGCCAAACCAGTTGCCGATACCGCAATTACCCGTGATTACTCTTGAGCGAATACCGGAACTTCTCCCATCTGCTTTAATTATAGCTTTTCTTGCCGGAGTTGAATCCCTGCTTTCCGCAATGGTTGCAGACCGTATGACCGGCGGAAGCCACCGGCCAAATGCGGAAATTTTGGCGCAAGGGGTTGGTAATATCGCATCGTCACTATTTGGTGGCATGCCGGTTACAGGTGCCATTGCACGAACGGCCACCAATGTTCGCGCTGGCGGCAAAACTCCGGTGGCCGGTATTGTCCATGCGCTGACCATTTTGATTGTCATGATTATCGCAGCGCCTTTGGCCGGATATCTGGCGATGCCGGCGCTGGCGGCATTGCTGATATTGACCGCCTGGAATATGAGCGAGCCACACAAGTGGCGCGGCTATTTATCGGCTCCCGCATCTGATATTTTTCTGGTGGTTTTGACACTTGCATTGACTGTGTTGGTTGACCTGACTGTTGCCATTGGCGTTGGTGTATCGTTTGGTCTGGCAATCCGCCTTCGCAAGCTGAAACAACCGCCGGATGACTGGTCTTCGCCTGATGTTTGAAACCATTCTCACGACCAGAACCGGGCAAGACCGGAATTGAAATGACTGGGCATTGTGGTGTAGTGTTTCATCACCGGAGTCCCATTGATGGACCGGCAATGACGGCCATCAAGACAAGAGTTTGATCAATTTCATGCCAACTGCCAGTTTGCCGATGTACGACATTCCAGAGGTGCGCGACGCCAATGATAAGTTCTGGTCAGCACTTGCGGATAATATAATTCAAAACGGATTGAAGAACGTTCCAGAATGCCTGTCCCATGACCGTCCGGTTCGTGAATTCTGGGACGATGGAGATTTATTTATCAGTCAGTGCTGCGGTTACGATGTTGTTGAACGCTACAAAGGATTGCTGCGCCCGGTAGCGACACCAAGATATGCGGCATTTGGCTGCCTTGGTGAAAACTATTGCAGCATTGTGGTGGTGTCCGAGGATTGTCCTTACTCGGATGTCCGCGACATGGCAGGTGTGGTTGCTGCAATCAATGGGCCTGAATCGCATTCCGGTATGAATTCACTGCGCCATCTGGTTGCCCAACGCCAGTCCAAGGGCCGGTTTTTCTCCGAAGTCAAAATCAGCGGCAGTCACAAAGCCAGCCTTGAATTGGTGCGGAATAGGTCAGCGGATGTTGCTGCAATCGATAGTGTGACCCTGACCATGTTGAACAAATATTATGACGGCACCCTTGATGGATTGAAAATCCTGGGGACCACTTACAGCGCGCCCGCTCCGCCCTATGTTGTCAATGCTACCATGCCCGAGAAAGATGTGCACAAGATCAGAGACGCAATTTTACAGACCTTCGCTGATCCTGCATTGGTGGAATGCCGCAAGGCGCTGTTGCTGGACGGTGTAACACTGGCACAGCAGGAAGACTATTGGGTCCACGAGGCCTTCAAAGAACATGCTTTGAAACACGGCCTGACGCTGATCAATTGACAACCCGATATTACCCGGGAAACCACGATGTCCCCCGGGTAACAAATGACGTGAAAATTACTGCTTCTTTGCAGCCATGCTGGCTTTTTCAAGGTGAACGCCGCATTCTTTGGTCATTTTGGCGTCCATTTTTTCCTTGGCCATCATCAGATGCTCCTTGGCCATCTTTTTCATGGCGTCCGGTGCGGCATCAATTTCCATTTTGACTTTTTCAAATGTCTTGTCGTCGCACATTTTCATAGACATTTCCTGTGCCATAGCTGAGCCGGAAAAGAATGCGGCTGCTACGGCCGCTAAAAGTATTTTCTTGTACATGTCATTCTCCAATTTAGTTGATAGTAATCGCAATATTTCAGTCAGGTATATTGTGTGATCTGCCTGAAATGGCACGATAATTAGATCGACGTTCCCCTGTATCGGTATATCGACAAAGCAACCATAGTTTGGAAAGTAATTATAGGTAAAATCACTAAATCACACGGTCGCTTCACAAAATTTTACCGGCGACGTGTAATTTATATTATATCAACGCGTAATATTTCATATAAGTTCGTTTTTATTCAGATGGTACTGTCCTCTAATTTCCGGTTAATTGCCGAAAAACAAGACAATCGCCGGAGTCTCATGCGGTGGCAGATTGTTTCCGGCAGCAATTACCTGGTAAAGTTTCCGCGACATTGATCACATTCGAAACAAACCGAACCGTGTGTCTTCGATTTCTGCGTTCAGCGCCGCCGACAATGCCAGCGCCAGAATGCGTCGGGTATCACGCGGGCGTATAATACCGTCATCCCACATGCGCGCAGTGGCGTAATATGGATTACCTTCGGCCTCGTAGTTGTCAACAATGGGAGCCTTGAACTCCCCCTCGTCGATTTCCGACCATTCACCACCGTCACGTTCAATGGCATCGCGCTTGACGGTTGCCAGAACCGATGCTGCCTGTTCGCCGCCCATGACAGATATGCGTGCATTCGGCCACGTGAACAAGAATCTCGGGTCATAGGCGCGGCCGCACATGCCATAATTTCCGGCACCGTAAGACCCACCGACAATCAGGGTAATCTTGGGAACCTTCGCAGTTGCAACAGCCGTGACCAGTTTGGCACCATCCTTGGCGATGCCACCGGCTTCATATTCGCGCCCGACCATAAATCCGGTAATGTTTTGCAAGAATAAAATCGGGATTTTGCGCTGGCAGCACAATTCAATGAAGTGGGCGCCCTTGAGCGCGCTTTCAGAAAACAAAATACCATTGTTGCCGATAATGCCAATCGGCATACCGTGCAGCCGGGCAAACCCGGTTACCAGTGTTTTGCCATAATTGGCTTTGAACTCATCAAAATTGGAGCCGTCGACCAGACGTGCGATCACCTCGCGAATGTCGTATTGCTTTTTCAGATCAACCGGCACAATTTCTTCAAGTGTTGCCGGGTCCAGCAAGGGTTCTTCGAATTCATCCATTACCAGTTGCTGCGGCTTTTTGCGGTTCAGACCGCTAACAATACTGCGGGCAATTTCGAGAGCATGAGCATCATCTTCGGCGAGATGATCAGCAACGCCGGATATTTTGGTGTGCACTTCCGCCCCACCAAGGTCTTCGGCTGAAACCTCCTCGCCGGTCGCGGCTTTTACCAGAGGTGGCCCGGCCAGAAAAATCGTTCCCTGATTGCGTACAATGATGGTTTCATCCGACATTGCCGGCACATAAGCCCCGCCGGCGGTGCAAGAACCCATCACCACAGCGATTTGTGGAATTCCCCTGGCCGACATATTGGCCTGATTGAAAAAGATGCGGCCAAAATGTTCGCGGTCAGGAAAAACTTCTGTCTGGTTTGGCAGATTGGCGCCGCCACTGTCGACCAGATAAATGCAGGGCAGGTTGTTCATTTCGGCAATTTCTTGTGCCCGCAAGTGCTTTTTGACGGACATAGGAAAGTAGGTGCCGCCCTTGATCGTCGCGTCGTTGCAGACAATCATGCATTCCTGCCCTTCAATCCGGCCAATTCCGGCAATAACCCCTGCCCCGTGGATTGAGCCATCATACATCTGATGGGCAGCCAGTGGCGAGATCTCCAGAAATGGCGAACCTGGATCAATCAAACGCATTACCCGTTCACGGGGTAAAAGTTTTCCACGTGCCATGTGGCGATCACGCGAGCGCTGCGGGCCGCCAAGTGCCGCTCTTTGGGTGATCGCTTGCAGATTGTCGATCAAATCGGCCCAGGCGGCGATATTAACTTCGGCCATTGGCCCGGTATTTGGAATATTGGATTTCAGAACAGTCAAACCCGGCCCTCATGTTTAATCGATATTGAGATTATCTATGTAGCGGAAAAAAGCGATATAAACGAGCAATCAATGATACGTTTTCTATTCTTTCTTTTCGGGAAATTCCACCGGTGCGCCCTGTTCCTTCCACGCGGTGAAGCCGCCTTCTATGTGAGCTACCGGCGAAAGGCCCATATCCTGCAGGGCCTTGGTTGCCAGCGCCGAGCGCCACGCGGCGGCACAGAAAAAAACATAGGTCTTGTTTTCCTGCGCAAAAACATCACGATGATAGGGACTTTCCGGGTCCACCCAGAATTCGAGCATGCCGCGTGGAGCATGAACCGCTCCCGGCACCCGGCCTTCGCGCGCCAGTTCGCGAATATCACGGATATCAACCAGCACGGCAGTGTCGTTCTTTTGCGCCGCCAGCGCCTCATCAACGCTTAGGGTCGTTATCTCTTGGTTGGCCTGATCAACGAGTTGTTTTGAGGAAATTTTCATCTGTGGTTTCCGGTTTTATTGGTCCATTGCAACTTTGCCCATGAAAACAAAAACCGCAAGGATACTTTCACGCTCAATTGTCGATTGACGCACGTCAACGAACGGCGTTAGGTGGGATTTTACCCTCCCGCCCCTTCCTTCGGAATTCCTATGCACAAACTCTCAGATAATATGCGCGGTGCTGTCTACATGATGTTCGCCATGGCCGGGTATGTGTTCAATGATGCGATGATGAAGCTTGTGGTCGGTGATGTTTCACTCTATCAGGCAATTTTCATCCGCGGTATTGTTGTTACCACCCTTTTGGGGCTTTTTGCCTGGTCGAAAGGCTATTTTGCCGATTTTCGCAAAAATTTCAGCAAACCGCTGGCCCTTCGCATTGGAGGAGAGGTCGGCGGGGTAATATTTTTCCTGACCGCACTGATCAACATGCCAATTGCCAACATTACGGCAATTTTGCAGGTATTGCCGCTGGCGGTCACTCTTGCAGCAGCGATGTTTTTGGGTGAACCCGTGGGTTGGCGACGTTATGTGGCAATTTCGATCGGTTTTATCGGTGTGCTCATCATCGTTCGACCGGGGTCTGAAGGTTTTACCATCTATGCGGTAATGGCACTGGTCGCGGTGGGGTTTGTGGTCATACGCGATCTGGCGACCCGTCGCCTGCCTCCCCGTACACCCTCCATTCTGGTCGGGTTCTACACAGCCCTTGCGGTAACAATAATGTCGCTGCTGGTATTGCCGTTTCAACCGTGGAAACCGGTCAGTGTCGAATCGATCTCACTGCTATCGGCTGCAGGCTTTTTTGTACTGTTTGGATCAATTTTCAGCGTCATGACCATGCGGGTCGGCGAGGTCGGCTTTGTTTCGCCCTTTCGTTACACGATCCTGATTTGGGCGATCATTCTGGGCATTGTGGTTTTTGGTGACTATCCGGATATTTATACCATCATCGGCAGCACGATTGTGGTCGTCACCGGCATTTATACATTTTACCGCGAACACCGGGCAGCGCGGTGAGCTATTTCACCGGTTCAATGATCCGTTTGCAAATGCCGCGGTCTTTTACCCCCGAAAGATAATCATAAAACGCCCCGGTTTCGAGATTGAACCAGACCACGCTTAAATTGTCCCGCGCCGAAGGTTTAAGCGCTGCGATCACCGGCGGGTTGCAATCCCGGATTCTCAGATCACTGTCGATTTCGCGCCAATATACCGAACAGGGGGAGGTTTTTACCTTGAATGTGTAACGTCCGGTATGACTGCCAGCCTTGACGATGCATGAATACCAGCGAGCCTCCTCATCAGAACCGGCCATCGCCATTGAGGCAATCGTCATCAACAACATGCCCGTCAATATCTGAAAGATAATCCGCATCAAATCCGTCGCGCGCCTTCCACTATGAGTGTCCTGGCGATGTTGCAATAATCCTTGCGGCTCATCGGGCCATCGGGCCTGAACCACATATAGTGCCAGTTGAGCATGCCAAACAGTGACATGGTCACCGGCAACAGGGGCGCACCGGGTTCGGCAAGCGACGGTACTGCCTGTTTCAGAACGTCGGAAAACGCCCTGACCAATTGCCGTTCTAGGGTTTTCAACTGCTCCTGTTTGTCCGGTGGCAGGGAACTTAAAGCGGTAATCTGCACCCGGTGTTCGTCATCCGCATCGCGGTACAGTTCCAGCAATCCCTCAATCATCGCACCGAGTTTGGCCTCGGCGTCAAGATCGCTTTGGTATAGCTCTAGTGTTACTTTAACCAATTCATTTAAATGTCTGTTTATAATATCAAACAGTAAGGTTTCCTTGTTTTGGTAATAATGATAAAGCAGGGCCTTGGATACGCCGCACACATTGGCAACTTCGGCCATTGAGGTGCGTTCAAACCCCTCTTTGCCAAACAGTTTTGCTGACGATTTGAGGATCGCATCGCGCTTGTTTTGATAATCTTTTGCCTGGGTTCGGGCCACGGATTTTATTCTTCCCTCTTGTCCAGCACCCGTTGAGCCTTGCCCACCGAACGTGGTGCGCCGCCCGGTTGAGCCACATCAACCTGAACTGATATGCCCACAACCCCCTTGATGTGCGAAGCAAGCTCTTTGGCGCAGGCTTGACGGGTTGTTCCGCTTTCGCAGCCGGGCAGCACTTCGCAATGAATGGTCATCAGATCCATGCGGTTTTTGCGCGATAGGACTATTTGATAGTGGGCGGAAAGTGCTTCAACCTTGAGCAACTGTTCCTCAATCTGGGTCGGGAACACATTGACGCCGCGAATGATCATCATGTCGTCTGATCGTCCTGTAATTTTTTCCATTCGCCGCATCGATCGTGCTGTGCCCGGCAGCAGACGGGTAAGGTCGCGGGTGCGATACCGGATAATCGGAAATGCTTCCTTGGTGAGAGACGTGAATACCAGTTCCCCCTCCTCGCCATCGGCAAGCAGTTCGCCGGTTTCAGGATCAATGATTTCCGGGTAAAAATGGTCTTCCCATATGTGCAAGCCGTCCTTGGTTTCCACACATTCATTGGCGACCCCCGGTCCCATGACCTCGGAAAGTCCATAAATATCAACTGCATGCATGTCAAATGCCTGTTCTATTTCAGCCCGCATGGCATTGGTCCACGGTTCTGCTCCAAAAATCCCGACCTTCAGCGAAGACTGACGCGGATCAATACCGCGGGCATTAAACTCGTCAAGAATGGAAAGCATATAGGACGGTGTGACCATAATGATGTCGGGGCGAAAATCCTCGATCAGTGTAACCTGCCGTTCTGTCATGCCGCCGGAGATCGGCACCACTGTGCAGCCGAGTTTTTCCGCGCCATAATGCGCTCCAAGCCCGCCGGTGAACAGCCCGTAACCATAGGCTATATGGGCAATATCGCCAGTCCTGCCGCCCGATGCCCGAATGGAGCGCGCCATCACATCGGCCCAGGTATTGATGTCATTTTGGGTGTAACCGACAACCGTCGGTTTGCCGGTCGTGCCGGATGAGGCGTGAACCCGTACCACCTTTTCGCGCGGTACGGCAAACATGCCAAACGGGTAATTATCACGCAGATCACTTTTAACCGTAAACGGAAATTTCGCCAGATCGGCCATGCTTTTTATGTCGTCTGGGTGCACACCGGCGGCATCAAAACTCTGTTTGTAAAATGCGACATTTTCATAAGAATGGGCGAGCGACCATTTCAGCCGCTTGACCTGTAATGCCTCGATTTCATCGCGCGAAGCAGTTTCGATGGGGTCCAGCAATTTTTTGTCAGGGGTCAAATCCAACATGTAAAAACTCTCGTCTTGGTTTGCTTAATCAGGCAAATGTTGCCCTTTGATGGTTCGGGAATTACCGCGAAACTCGGCTATTACATCGCCGTTTTTCTGTTCCACACTTATATCGTAAATGCCTGACCGGCCCGATTTTTGCCGCTCTTTGGCCTGCGCAATCAGTACATCACCAGACATCGCCGGTTTTAGAAAATCAATGGAACAATGCTGCGCAACCGTTACCTG
>JALTNS010000301.1 GCA_027000565.1 Rhizobiaceae bacterium
CGAAAGTTCAACAGCCTGGACACTCATCGCCCACATCAGAATGCTCATACGCAGGCTCGCAAGGTATTGTTATGTCGCATAAACTTTCGAGTCAGACTCTGAGGCCGATCAAGTCTCTGATCTGTTTATCAAATGTAATCCAGAACGAGATAGCTGTGCAGAATGACAATTCAAATACCGGCGGTGGGTCGGCTTCCAATCTACAATATACACCTGATCACTTATTGGATTCAGGTGACACTAAGTTACAGCAAACACTGCCTTTGGATATCGCATTCCTGCACCGGTATGGCATCAGTAAAAAGGCTCTTGGTGAGGCCGCATATAGATCCACCGCTTCAGGAGAACCTGCTGCAAACCAGTTGATTGCTGATGGAACAATATCCGAAACTGATTACTATATTTGCATGGCGCATTATCTCGGCCTGCCGTTCGATGATACAGAAATCAGCATCAAAGAATGTATTGGTGAGTTGGGAAATCAATCAAATCTGATAGAAAACGCTAAACTATTACTGGTTAAGCGGCATGGCCCATTGCCAATGATTTATACGTCGCCTGACAGCAGAATATTGGGAATGACCCTGCAAGAGACTGCAAAGCACCCGTCTCTCAAGGGCCGAGTTGTCATCACCACTTATTCGAATACACGGCGCACTTTTATCGCGCGCAGACGACAATCACTGGTCAGTTCCGCAGTATTTTTACTAAAAAAACACTCGCCAGGTTTTTCGGCAAGCACCATAATTACCAAGTTTCAGACATTCACTTTTGTATTCATATCTCTTGCACTGGTGTTTGGGCTATTCTTTGCAAAAAAGATGTCGGTCTACCTCATCCACCTGATTGGATCGGTTTTTTATCTGATGTGTGTTTGGGTAAAAATGATCGCGGCTGTTTATTCAGTGCATGAAGAACCTGCTGAAACAGCGGTTCAAACGGAATTTTCAGAATTCGATTTGCCGATTTATTCGGTTCTTGTTGCTTTATACCGTGAGGAAAACCAGGTTGAAGATCTGGTAAAAGCACTGACAGCTCTGGAGTGGCCGCGATCAAAGCTCGAAATTAAACTGATTTGCGAGGGTGATGATCACGCATGCATTGCGGCGGTGAACAAGGCTATTTCGGGCCTTCCTTTTGAATTGGTAATTGTTCCCCCGACATTGCCCAGAACGAAACCCAAAGCACTCAATTTTGCGTTGCCTTTGTGCCGAGGTCAGTTTCTTGTTCTGTATGATGCGGAGGACAGACCTCATCCCAAACAACTTTTGGAAGCTTATTCACAATTTGAATGCACCGACAAAAGCTTGGCTTGCCTTCAGGCACCTCTGGTAATTCACAATTCTGAGCACAGTTGGCTAACATCCCTGTTTGCAATTGAATATTCAGCATTGTTTAGCGGATTACTGCCGACTTTAGCCAACTGGCAAACACCTATTCCACTCGGTGGCACATCAAATCATTTTCGCCGTTCTGCATTGGAACAGGTTGGCGCGTGGGATCCTTACAATGTAACTGAAGACGCAGACCTTGGTATTCGACTTTCTCGAAAAGGATATCGCATTGGCACCCTTAGATGTCCGACCTTCGAAGAGGCGCCTGCGAATTTTAATCCATGGGTCAAACAACGAACAAGATGGTTCAAGGGCTGGCTTCAAACATGGCTTGTCCATATGAGAAATCCCGCCCGTTTGCAGAAGGATCTCGGCTGGTTTAATACGTTTATTTTTCACGCTATAATAACCGGCATGCTGGTTTCCGCATTGTTTCATCCGTTCTTTTTAGTATCGCTGGGTATAACTCTCTATTACATTGCGATTTCGCCGGAACTGGACCCATTTTATGTTGTTCTGGCAATTATTGATATATCCAATATCCTATTCGGGTATCTTGCATTTTCTGTCTTGGCATGGCGGTCTCTGCCAATCAGTGACCTGACCAGATTAAGGCCAAAACTTGTAGGAATTCCAGTTTACTGGCTGCTTATATCACTCGCTGCCTGGCGTGCTGTATGGCATTTGATTAGGCGACCTTTTGAGTGGGAAAAAACCCCACATGTGATTTCATCCTCCGACAATCAATATCCTAATGATTAGCTACAAGAGCGTTCAATGAATTTATCATCAATTGAATATCCTGCTCGCGGGAAAGTCGATGGTCGCCATCTTTGATGAGTGTCATGGTAACGTTTTGTGAGGGCAGGTGATCAAGTAACCGCATAGCATGCTGAAATGGCACATCGGGGTCTTGCATCCCTTGCAGGATATGAACCGGGCAACCGGTTTCAATCAACCCGCTCAATACCAGATTATTCCTGCCATCTTCGATCAACTCTTTGGTGATGATGTTGGGTTCGTCTGAATATTCACTGAGTTCGCTAATGAAACCTCTTTCATTCAATTCGTTGATTTGCTGGTCGGAAAAAACGGGCTCCATAAGTTCTTTGGTGAAATCAGGTGCTGGCGCAATCAAGAGAATTCCCGCTAACTCAACATCCAGACCGGAATTTGATATTTCCTGCACCAGTCGCAATGTAATCCAACCGCCCATGGAGGAACCAACCAATATCTGCGGTCCCCGGGTATGGTGCTCAATAACTGCTGTTGTATCTTCCAACCAGCGAGAGATTGTACCATCGGCAAAATCACCACTTGATGCTCCATGACCTGAATAGTCAAAACGAAGCGAAGCGTGGCCGTTTTCTTGCGCCCAATTAACCATTGCCTGCGCCTTGGTACCGGTCATATCAGAACGAAATCCACCAAGCCAAACCACTCCGGGTTCATGGCCTGGAAGTTTTTTTAACGCCAATTCGCGGTTATTTTTTCCTGAACCAACATTAAATTTGTGGTTGATTTCGACACCCATACATTTCCTTTCCAAATCGAGTTGGAGCTCCCTCTCATAATCATATACCCACAGTCTGGAAAAATTCTCAAACAATCGCAGTCAACAACTGAATATTTCAAATGATCTCATTTTTCACAGTTGGTTAGATTTACACAAGGCGTTGTCCTTTTCGCCAAACGCATAAACTATCACCACTTGAGCATTTCATTATTTGAAGGAATCATTCTCGATTTTATTTGTTTACGGCAATTCGGTACTTTGTCCCGGCCTTGCGAGATCGGCGCACCGGCACCGGACCGGTTTTGCCCGCAAACTGATTTCATCAAATTGAAAAACGGGCTCCATTCCCGGCCAGACAGTTTCCCTATATACGTGAAACAGACTATCCTGACATAAAACTGTTTTCATCGCTCGGTTTGAGCAATTCCGGCTTGACCGGTCGAGATGGCGCAAACAGTGAACCCTGGCCCAATGGCAGATCAAAATCAATCAGGTGAATAACCTGGGCTTCCTGCTCTATCTCCGAAACGATAACAGTAATACCGCAATTCTCCATTTCTTCAGAAAAATCGGAAACATAGTCATCAATATTGCCATCATCGGCAATCTGTAAAAGAGCATCTACTGATACTTTGAGATATCTAAAGCCTGCAGCATGCAATGCCTTGCCATCAATATCGAAGTTCTCGACCCGATTGAGTAACAACGTATAACCAAGATCGATCAGCTGCGAGAGTCGGTCGCGGCGCTCCGAATTCAGGTTTGCCACCGCAGACTGGTCGATTTCCAACATCAAAGAACCGGCAAGGGTGACATTGGCCGCAAGGAAGGTACTTGTCTCTTCAAATGCCTCGCCATCATCTAGAGTTGATGAAGACAGGGGGCAAAACAGACCGGTGCGCTTGTTAAGTTCATTCAAGGTGCGCAATATGCGAACCGCCGAGAACAACAACTGGCCATCCATAACAACGGCCACACCCTCGCGTTTTGCTGATTTTTTCAACCGTTCGGGATCGACATACTGCCCATCTCCATTCTTAAGCCGAAGGGATGATTCATAAAATGCCGGTTCACGATCATTCAAACTCACTACCGGTTGGAGATGCAGTTCCAGCTCATCGCGCTCCACCGCCAGGCGCAGGCGCTCGCCAATCGAACGAACCTCGGCATGTTGCATTAAATCTTCAGCGCCATGCGCACCTGGGCTGATTAAGGTGCGACTGCTTTCATGATCATGGTTTTCCGGCGGGGTGTCTGCAGTGTCCATCCGATTGCCCGAATGGCCACCCTCACCAATACCGTTTCTGCCCGCGGGAACTGCCGTTTCCCTTGCATTCCGCAAGGGTATGACAGTGCTTGCGGGGCTGTCCTGAGGTTTTTTTTCCGTTGTGAGATCTTCAACCTGGATGGACAACACCGCCAGTTCACGTTCAATTTTCAGCACCGCAGCATTCAATTTACCATCGCCCGCCGGTGCTTTTTCACGCATATCGCGGTTGGCAGTATGGATTTTTCGTGAAAGTTCTTCAATTCGCCTGATCAACCCGCCTTCCAGGTCTGAAGGGACTGTTGTCATAAATTTCAGTTCTGCTATCTCCCGTTTTATCCGGCGTTGACCGTGCAGCAAATAGAGAACTAGAAATATGGCGATGGCTGAAATAATTGTGCCGGATTGGGTTAGATTCACCAATTCCTTGCCGACAACCGCAAGCGAAATTGCTATCAATGCAATGCAAGTTACAATGAAAATTCCAATAGCGCGGGTTTTGAGGTTGCCACTGTCAAACATAATCAACTTATGGGGTATTGGACCCGCCCTTCATGGTTGCCAGACGTGTTTTTGCAAAATGTCTAATTGTGATTCGTCCCGACACTACTTACTTTACGATAGTAAGCATATTTGCAATTATTTTACCATATTGCATAAACCGTATCGACAGTCGAGTTGCCCGCTTCTGGACAAGCCAACCCGGTTGATGCAATTGATGAGCTGCAATTGAATTTTACCGTTTTGATGACCATTGCAACCAAATCAATTTCTGATACCTAAGACCCGATGACCTCAGACAACTCAAACTTTATTTCGGCCAATCTGAACGACATGCTGCCTGCAGAGTTGCAGAATGCTGTTGTTGCGATAGGGAATTTTGACGGTGTTCACCGCGGACATCAAGCCGTCCTTGCCCTGACCAGAGATATTGCACATTCGGAAAGCAGACCAGCTGTTGTCATGACGTTCGAACCGCACCCACGCAGCTATTTTTCCCCTGATGCCCCGGTATTCAGGTTATCCGGTGCAGATCTGAAGTCGCTCATACTCAAAAAACTGGGCTTGGACGGTATGGTTGTTGTGCCGTTTGACAAAAACCTTGCAAGCACCAGTGCGGAGGACTTTGTTGCCTCTATACTTGTTGATCAGTTAAACGTGGGTCATGTGGTGACCGGGTATAATTTCCATTTTGGCAAAGGGCGGGGAGGAACACCCGAATTTTTGCAAGAATCAGGCAAGAAACTCGGGTTCGCTGTAACAACTGTACCATCATTTGGTGATGAAGGCGGCTTGTCGGTTTCTTCCAGTCGCATAAGAAAATCCCTTGAAACTGGCGAGGTGGTTGAAGCCGCCGCACTTCTTGGCTATCGCTGGAATGTCGGCGGTGAAGTGAAAATGGGCAAACAGCTGGGTCGCACACTGGGTTTCCCAACCGCCAATATATCGCTGCCGGATCACGCCAGGCTCGCCAATGGCATATATGCGGTGCGGTTACGCCGCGAGAACGGAAAAATTTATGACGGAGTGGCCAGTTTTGGCAGGCGCCCGACCTTCGATAATGGTGCTGAGCTGCTGGAAACATATATATTTGATTTTGATGATGATATTTATGGTGAAAATATCACAGTGTCGCTTTTTGGATATTTGCGAGCGGAAGAAAAATTTGAAGCCGTCGATGCACTGATCGAACAAATGAATAAGGACAAGGCTGAAGCAATCGCGCTATTGGCCAGCGTTCAACCACTTTCGGCGCTTGACGGTCGATTGAACTTCACCTGAATTCGATTGCTCAGGCCCGTTATCCGTGCCGAACTTTTAACAATACAAGCCGGAAATACTGATGAAAGTGGATCAAGCAACCAATATTTTAATCACCGGTGCGACTGATGGTATCGGTCTTTTGCTCGCCCACCTCTATTTGGCGCAAGGTGCCAATGTCGTGATAACCGGGCGGCGTGATGCAAAGGCCGTTGAACAAGTTATCCCAAAAGACGCAATTTACATCCAAGCCAATCAAGAACATCCACAAATTACTGCCGATTTAATCACCAAGGCAATGACTGAAATTGGGTGGGATCATTGCGATCTGGCAATATTGAACGCTGGCAATGGCCATGTTTGCAACCCATTGCAAGAAAATCCCGAAGCTATCCGGGATACACTGAACGTAAATCTTGTTGCGCCCATATTAATTGCAAGAACGCTTGTGCGATTTTTAGATAAAGCGCATCATGGGAAACTTGTATTTATTGGCTCAACTTCACACAAGGGCGCCGCAAAATTCGCCTCTTACGCCGCGTCAAAAGCTGGACTCCACGGTTTTGCGCGTTCTTTGCGAGAAGAATGGCATCATCGGATTACGGTCCTGATTATTCATCCCGGACCAACTGCAACCGGCATGCATGCCAAGGCCGGATTTGATGCGGGTGCGATGAAACGGTTATTTTTTGACCCTGACTATGTCGCCAGAACCATTGTGGCAAGCATCCACAAGGGGGCATCTCCGGTATCCATCGGGGTTTTTGCCCGGATAAAACAGGCCTTGAGCCTGCGTAAAAACCCGGTTTCAGCAGGTGATATATGAATATACTTATTACTGGAGCCGTTGCCGGGCTGGGCCGCGCCCTTTGCGAAAAATTGCTGGACGAAGGGCACAACATAATTGCCATCGACATTAACAAAGATGGTCTTGAGGAACTAAAAAAACAACGAGGGGACTTGCTCGACGTAATTCAGGTCGATCTTACCATATCTGACGCGGTTTCCAGATTGATCGAAACTCTTGCCAAGGGAACAAGATTTGATCTGGTGGTATTAAATGCGGGTATCAATGCCACGGGAAATTTTGAAGAAAACCCCGGTGAAGCTTACCGAAGACTGCTGACCATCAACACTGAAACACCAATAATTATGGCGTCTGCCATGATAGGCGGGAATATGATGGAAACGGGCGGCACGGTAGTTTTTGTGTCGTCGCTGTCCCACGCAACCGGTTATCCCGGTGCTAGTGTATATGCCGCCTCAAAAGATGCAATTGCCACCTATGCTAGTAGTATTCGCCGCGCCTGTGCCCGCATGAACATCAATATTCTCACCATATTTCCCGGGCCGATTAAAACCGATCACGCCGCACGACATGCACCAAAAGGTGCAGATGCCGAAAGGCGCATGGCTCCAAATAGGTTAGCCTTTCTTGTACTAAATGCAGTTAGCCAGCGAAAACACGATTTATATCCGGGAGTAATTGCCAAACTTACCAATGTGGCCGGTCGATTATTACCTGCATTCCTAACAAGGTTGATGCGGCGAATAGTATTTGAAAAACTTGACAAGCCGACCTACTGAGTTTTCCTTCATCTGAAACGAGACCTGTCCTTGATGACTATTAAACCTTCAGACACTGACAATATTATCGCATCGCGCCGTTCCATTAGAGGTTATCTGCCGCGGGAAGTCCCGCTTGATCTGGTAAGACAGATATTGAAAACCGCTGCGCGCGCGCCATCCGGTACAAATATGCAACCATGGAAAGTTTATGTCGCCACCGGTAAAGCGCTGCAAAGACTTTCCAAGGCAGTTCTTGCCGCCCACAATGATCCTGAATTCGTGCGTCATTACGCTTACAAATATTATCCTGACAAATTCAGCGAACCCTATCTTTCGCGCCGCCGAAAAGTAGGTTGGGATCTTTACGGATTACTAGGCATAGAACGCGGAGAAAATGAAAAAATGCACCGCCAGCATGGCCGTAATTACACATTTTTCGATGCTCCTGTGGGCCTGATATTTACAATTGACGAGGAGTTGCAAATCGGCTCATGGCTTGACTACGGCATGTTTTTACAAAATTTCATGATTTCTGCCCGCGGTCACGGGCTTGATACCTGCCCGCAGGCAGCATTTGCGCCCTTTCAGGATGTCATTCGACCACAACTTGGTATTCCCGGTAGCGAGGTTGTGATTTGCGGGTTATCTCTTGGATATGCTGACATGAATCTTGTTGAAAATTCACTTCAAACCGAACGCGCTGCGGTGGCTGATTTTACGCGGTTTGTATCTGAATAATTCGGGAGAGTGACTATGGCAAAATCAATAAACACCGGCATGCTGACCGCTATATCGATGGTATTGGGACTGATGGTGCCCGGCTATGGGTCAGTGGCGTTTTCTGCAGAATTGCCGGGCGATGACCCGGGTTTGTTTTCCTATTTGTTTACGCAAAAAACTGTGCCGGCAGAGTGGATATCTGAGCCTGCCAGCGATGAACTTACCCCAAAAATGCTCGAAGAAATTGCCAATAAACTGTCAAAAGAAGGTGGCCAGTACAACAATGCCACAAAAACAGCCCGCGGTTGGTTGCTTGATTTTCAAAACGGCTCCGTGCGCTCGCGCATTGTCCGGGCAAACGACCGAAAAATTGTTGGTGTATTTTTCAGTGGCTTGGAATAGGTCAGCACTTCATCGTTTTTTTCAGAACAGTCTAAATCGGCCGGAAGCGGGTTCCTCAAGATCGGTATCCTTGACACCCGGGTCATCTGGCAAAACGGGCATCTCCGGTTCCGCAGATGATGTCTTCTCCTTTTCTTGAGACTTTGCCTTCTGATCATCTGAATTGGTAACAGGCGCGTCGATGATGTCTGGTTTTTCTCCTTTCGAAAGTTCAGGGGTGGCTTCTTCCAAATCCTGCGTCTTTTTTTCCGTGGTTTCCAGCTCTGGTTTCTCGGTACCTTCAATTTCAACATCATTGTTTTTGGCTGATGAACTGCTACCTTTGCTCACCGACGAAGGCTCATATGTGCCATTCACAGGTTCTGGTGCATCCGTAGTCGCTGATTCTTTGTTACCGGTATCTGTCGGTAGCGGATCTGGCTCATCAGACAACGGCCCGGCAACAGGCTCAATGGTTGTTTCCACGCCATCAACTTGCGTGTTCATCGAGCTTTCAACCGCCACGGGTCCAGCTTCAATGATTTTTTCTTCAACTGTTTCAATGTCGCTAATATTGTCTATCAATGCAGGAGTAGCCGCAGCAGCGGCTGCAAACGGGGCCACCTGAACTTCCGTAGCAGGCAGGGGTTCTGTTGCAAATTCGGAATAGTCGACCGCATCTTCCACCCCGCCAATCATTTCAACTGGTACTTTCCATTCAAATGCATCAAGGCGCCCGGATATCGGGGATACCGGTGCCCAGTTTTCCGAGATATATCCGTCGGCGGTCCACGCAGGATCGCGTGGTGCACGTACAGCGCGTGAAAGCCAGTCGCGCATCCGGCCACGATCACCATGCTCCGCCTCTTCAATATCAGCCATCAACAAACAGGCTCGTTCGGTCGGATTACTGCGCAGGATAACAGCCAGTGCCTCACGCGCCGTGGCCCAATCCTTGGCGTCAATTGCTGCCTCGGCAATGGCAAACTGGCCTTCCATATGGTTTTGCCGTTTGGAGGCCAGCAGTCTCGCCCGTTTCAGACGGTCTGCTGCCGAATCACCGGAACGAACATGAATATAGGCTTCGGCAATTTCCGGGTGGGGCTCGATTTTCCAGGTGGTTTCCAAAACCTTGGAGGCTTTTCTATAATCGCCAAGACGGCTCGATATTCGTGCTGCAATTACTGAAGCAGGCACCAGTTCCGGTGCCAGTTTGTGGGCCGAAAATGCCAATGCGCGTGCCTGATCCGGTTCGCTGTTTTCCAGTGCCATCGCCTCGGCGGTCTGCAACACAGCCTTAAGCCGGTTGTTTTCTTTTTTACTTTTTTTGTTGGTCCAGCGATTGGATTCAAGGGTTTTCAAAGCACCCTGCCAGTTACCGCTGTTAGATTGGTGCCGCAGCAGGGCGGTGCCCGCCCACGACGCTTCAGGTGCCAGCTCCATTGCTCGTTCGGCATAGTGTGCGGCGGCTTCAGCCTCACCCTGACGTTCAGCCTCGACATAAAGCCCCCGCAGACCAAGTAATCTTGTATCTGGCTGCTCCAGCATTTTTTCAAATTTTGACTGGGCGACATCGCGCTTGTCTTCCAGTAATGCAGTTTGCGCATCAAGCAATGATACCAGCGGTTCACTGGACAGCAGCTTGTTACTTTCGCCAGCCAACTTGCGGGCGGTGGGAGCATCACCAGCAGCAGCAGCAATCATACCGCGTGACAACGCTTCATATCCCCGGTCCTTGCGGCGACCCTTACGCCAGCGAGAGAATATTACCGGCGAACGCCAGATAGTCATAATGATTGACCAGACAATCATGATACTTGCGATCAGCGATACGGTGGCGACAACTGCGACCATCAATGATACTTCAATTTCTTTCCCGGGTGATCCGTCGCCCTGGCCGGGTAATGTGACGGTTACCAGACCGGGATTGTCTGCAATCCAGGAAAACCCCAGAGCGAGCAAAAATACAATTACGAGAAAGACCAGAATACGCAACATGATAGTGTCCTCAATTGCCGGTGCCGGTCATGCCGGTCATGAATTGATTTAGCAGATTGTCGATCAGGGTATTGGCCTTCAGACGGGCGATAGCCGAATTGCCCCATTGAAGCGAGGCCATCCGGGCATCCTCAGGCAATGATTTCCATTCTTCAACCGCACCAGCCAGATCGCCATTTATTAGCCCTTGCTCAATACGTGAAACTGTTGCCGCCGGACTGTCACCATCGACAGCACCGGTGGTTTTTACCTTGACCAGCGAGCGCATATTGGAAATCAATTTGTCCATTGTGCCGCCATTGCCCTTTGGTGTTGCGGCTAACACAATTTTGTCGGAAATACCGGCAAATGAAGATTGCAGCGCAGCAACAGTCGGCAGGCCGGTTCTGGCAAACTCTTTCAGCGGCGCAAGCGTTTGCGGATCATCTACCAGACCTTCGGCCAAGGTCAGAGCCTGAGCATAATTCCTGCCGGAATCAATGGCTGATTTCAGATTGGCAATACCATAGGCACGGGCAACCCGTTGTTCGTCTTTTTGCGGTGTGGCGGCAATGGTTTCCATTTTCTCAATACGTGCGTTGATTGCCACTAGTGATGTATTGACCTCATTCAAGGAGCTTTCAAGCTCAACCATTTTTTTGCTGATCGCAGTTTGTTTATCTTCAAGTCTGCGGGTATTTTCAGCCAAGGATTTTGTCAGGTCTGCTATTTTTGAAACTGTTTCATCACTGGTATTGGTGCTGGACAATTCTGCCAGTTGGTCAGAAACTTCGGCAAGTTGTCTTTTTAAACCGTCAATGTTCGATGCGGTGCGCGCAATTTTTGCTACCCCTTCTTCAACCAACTTTACACGTTCATCCAGCGTGGTGAGTGCGGCGCTTTCGCCGGCTGATCCCGAGGATATCGACTGTTGAACCCTTGCTGTAATGTCACTGGTCGATTGAACAGATTGTTCCAGCGCAATCAGTTGCTGTTTGATTTCGGATATCGATGCGTTGACCGGTTCGCCAACAACGGATTTCAATTTTTCATCAATTTGATTGAGGCGGTTTTGTATGGGGGCAAGATCCACGGGGTCTTTTGGTTCAGTCAAATTGGCCAGAGCGGATATTTCTTGCTTCAATTGGGCGATCTCGGCGCTTAGCTTCCTGTCGCTTTCCTGCCCGGAAGGGATTGTTCCAGAAACCAGCAGCCCATAGGAACCAACAAGCGCCACAATACCGCCAATAAGACCCGCAACGAGTTTTCCGGAAGAAGAGTCGCGCTTTCCATTGGATGGTTTTGGCTCCCGTGGTTTTTGTGGTCCATCTGATGTTTTGGCCGCGGCTTTACCAACAGCGCTCGCCGCCGTTTTTCTATTGGTATTTTTTGCAGAAGAGGCCGGTCGGGTTTTTGATGTTGGTACAGTATTGTTGCCGGGTTTGGCATCAGTTTTTACAGACGACGGGCTTTTAGTTTTATCTCTTGGGGCGGCTTTGTCCAGTTCACCTTTCTGTGCTGCCGACTTAGACGCAGCCGGCGCGGTTTTGTCTTTAACGGCAGATGGTGCAAGGTCAATCGTTACCGGTTTTTTGGGTTTTTTTGAGGGTCTGGTTGTGTGTTTTTTTTCGGACGAACCAGCCGCTCCCGAACCTGAGCTTTTTGCAACCATTATCTTCTCCAAACATTCCTTTGAAGGGTCTACGCATTGTTTAACTGGACCTCACGCCCGAATTTCAGCAGGCAAGGGCCGATAGTTTCTGTTTTTCAGCTTTAAGATGGTTCAGCAATATTTAAAAAACAATATCAGCGCGACCAATTGCTCAGGTACTCTTTAATTTTTAAAAACAGACTGGGTTCATCTGGGTGTTCGGAATGAAAACTACGGGATTGAAAGACATCCGGGAGCGCTGATGAAACTTTCGGCGAAATTGTAATAAACGCAATATTTTCAAATACATGTTCTGGTAATAGCAGATCCGCCAGCATTGCAAATTGCCGAGCGGAACGGGTTGAATATAACAGCACGATACAAGGTGAGCCGGATATTAACAAACCTGTCGCGCTCTTAGTTAGTTGATCAACTTTATTTGCTTTATACACCGGCCAAGTCGTGATCCCGATGGAATGGTCTCTGAGAGATTTGACAAGACCATCGGTGGTGTCAACACCGCTTATATAGAGCAGTTCCACATTCACACCATCCAGGAAACCGGTGTGATCAGCAATCAGAAAGGCCAGATCTTTAGCACTGCCGCCGGCAGAAACTACATTTTTGAATCCAAGGGCTTTTGCTTTGTCAGCTGTGGCGTCACCAACCGCAAATACCGGCAAATTCAGCAGGTTTTCGAAGGTGCTTCGCTTCTGTAGAATATTCAGGGCATTGGCGCTGGTAACAATTATTCCGTGAAAGGTGCCAGAAGGTTGATTTATACCGGTATCGACAATTTTCAGCACTGGCGAGACAATCACCTCATGACCCAGTTCGCGGAGTTTTTCAGCCGTGGCGGAGGCTGCGGGTTCAGGTCTGGTGATAATGACGGTCACTAATCAGTTCCAGTCCGCGAAGAACCCCGAGCCGGCCCTATTGCGAATTTCCTCTCCGGTAGTGCGGCCAAGTTGTTCTGCCTCTCCGGTTTTGCCTTGCACAGATTTTTCAAACAACGTTTGTCCATCATCGCTCAAGACCATGCCAGCAAAGCTGATGTCGTCTGCATCTACTGTTGCTATGCCTGCAATCGGGGTACGGCATGAACCGTCCAGCGCTTTGAGGAACGCCCGCTCAAGAGTAAGGGCAGCACAGGTATCGACATCGTTCAACGCCGTCGTCAGTGGTTGGATTTGGCTATCCCCAATCCTTGATTCAATACAGATTGCGCCCTGTCCAGGGGCAGGTGGAAACTCACTCACCTCTAGCAAGGACGTTACCATATCTTCGTTGCCCAGCCGTTTAAGCCCGGCAAATGCCAAAAGAGTTGCATCAACATCTCCGTGGGCCAGTTTGCGCATACGGGTCTGCACATTACCGCGGAACATCACAACCTTGATATCGGGCCGCAACCGGTTGATCAACGCCTTGCGGCGCATCGATGATGAACCCACCACCGCGTTTTGCGGCAAGTCACTTAGAGATGCGGCTTTATTAGACAAAAATGCATCACGCACATCTTCGCGCGGTAAAAATGCTGAAAGTTCCAACCCGTCAGGCAAAACGGTTGCCATGTCCTTCGAAGAGTGCACAGCAAGATCGATACGACCATCGATCAGCGCATCTTCAATTTCCTTGGAAAACAGACCCTTGCCCCCAACTTCGGATAACGGTTTATCCTGAATCCTGTCACCGGCGGTTGATATGACGACAATTTCAAAACTATCCTCGGTGAGCCCGTGTGCGGCAATCATTCTCGCCCTCACCTCGTGGGCTTGGGCCAGCGCCAGCGCACTTCCCCTTGTACCGATCTTGATCTTGCCATCAGGTTTAAATTGCATCGTTGGGGGTCCATCTGCTAGTCGGGTTATGTTTTGCGACTGACTACAGGTTTTCAGCATGCGAGACAATAATGTATCTGTTCGAAGATACCCACACATTCTATCAAGAGAGACCCATGCGGGTACTTGGCATCGAAACCAGTTGTGATGAAACAGCCGCCGCTGTGGTCAGGTTGAACGGCGACGGTTGCGGGGAGATTCTTTCGAACGTGGTTTTAAGCCAGATTGAGGATCATGCAGCATTTGGCGGTGTGGTGCCGGAAATTGCCGCTCGCGCGCATCTGCTGGCGCTGGATAACGTAATTGAGGCGGCCCTGTTTGATGCAAAAACCACATTGGGCGGCGTTGATGCCATTGCTGTTACCGCCGGGCCGGGGCTGATTGGCGGGGTAATGATCGGTTTGATGACCGCCAAGGCGCTCTCAGCCACAACCGGAAAACCGTTGATTGCAATCAACCACCTTGAAGGCCATGCTCTCACACCGCGACTGACGGATAATGTGAAATTTCCTTATCTGCTGTTACTGGTTTCAGGCGGCCACAGCCAGATT
>JALTNS010000302.1 GCA_027000565.1 Rhizobiaceae bacterium
GGCTGGTGGGGGTAAGCACCCGTATTAACAAAAACTGGTCGGTTTTCTCCGAATTCAAAAGCGCCTATGTGATGATTGATGCCGATCTGCCATTTGGTGGCTCGTTGTCAACCAACATCGTCAGCAACCAGTTCGTTTTAGGGGTTTCCTACAATTTTTAGCAAACCGCTGGCCGCATCTGCCATTCTGGTTATTCTCTCCTCTTGCGTTTCCGATACACAAGTGCCAGTCGCGGCAAAAAATACAGCCACTCCTACCATCACCCGGGCAAAATTGTCGGCTGGCGAAATGACGTTTTGGGCCGGGGGCTGTGCATCTTGCCACGCAACAGCGGATAACAAACAGGGCAACGAAATATCATTGGGAGGCGGTCTGGCGCTAAAAACCGCATTTGGCACCTTTCGGGTGCCAAATATTTCTCCAGATACATCAACCGGCATCGGCAACTGGAGCCAAAAGGATTTTTCCAACGCCATGTTGAAGGGCATTGCCCCTGATGGCCGACATTATTTTCCGGCATTTCCCTATACTTCTTATGCCCGCATGAACAAGGCCGACATCACAAACCTGTGGGCCTATCTCCAGACCCTGCCCCCGGTGGCCAACCGGGTAAATGCTCATTCAATTTCGCCACTGCTGAAAAACCGCATGGCCATTAGCCTTTGGAAAAACCTCTATTTCAAAAAAGGCCCGGCCGTGCGTCTGGTCAACCCGACACCACAAGTTGCCAGAGGGCAATATCTGGTCGAGGGGCCGGGCCATTGCGCCGAATGCCATACACCGCGCAACCGATTTGGCGGGTTTGATTATACCCGCTGGCTGGCAGGCGGTGCAGCAATGGAAGGTGGCGGCTATGTGCCCAATATCACCCCGCATGAAGATGGTCTTGCCGGGCGTTCAATTGACGAGATTACTCAATCGTTCAGCCCAAACAGCAACGAAATTACTAGCTCTCGCATGGATGATGTGCGCAGAAGCCTTGCAAAATTGCCGATCAACGACCGTCGTGCGATTGCTGCGTATCTGAAGGCAGTTCCCGCATTGCCAACAGCCTCACCAGCGCTCGATTAATTTTCTGCATCCGGTAATAAATTCAATTTCGCGAATTTGTGATCAGGTTTGTCGCCTCAAATCTGTTTTTTGCCAACAAAGCCAACTACAAGGTCGATGATGCGCACCCTGAAGTAATCCAAACGGCACAATTCTCGCCGCAACACAGGAAATCATGATGAAATTTGTAAAACTCGCTTCCACCGCACTATCCATTCTGGCAATTTCAGCCGGCAGCGCCCTTGCCGCTTCCCATGGCAATGCCAATGTCATGAGCAGCACAGTGGGTGGCGTGAATTACATCATGAACAAGACCCATATGGCGCTTTACACCTACGACAAGGATGAAAAAGGCGTATCCAACTGCTATGGCGAATGCGCCGCCAAGTGGCCACCGGCAACTCTCGATGCCAATGCAGACATGCCCGAAAGTTACACGCTGATAAAGCGCAAGGATGGCACCATGCAGATCGCTTTCAAGGGCAAGCCGCTTTATTCATGGGTAAAAGATAAAAAAATCGGCGATATCAGCGGCGATGGAATCGGCGGCGTCTGGCGCCTTGCCCGCCCGTAGCAGTCCCTGACCCTGGTTCTATTCGTTGGACATCGCCAGAAACTCGATGCCAAAGCGGTGAGCATCGCCCGGCCAGCGCGCTGAAAGGTAATTCCCATCGCGAACCGTGAAGCCGCGTGAGAGTTTATCAAGACTGTCGCGCAGCACCGGGGTCGGTCCCTGCAAAAAATCGTCCGGCGATCGCAGGGCCGCGACCACTTCATCTTCGACTGTTGTGGGATAAGTGCGATAATAATCACCAAGATTAAACCGGGTGAGGTTATAGGCCAGCATTTCCTGACGCTTTAACAGCGCTGTGGTCTTGCGGCCATAAAGCAGCGACTTGCCGCTTTTGGCATCAACCGCCCGGCACACCGGAATGACACCGTGGCAAATTGCACCAACCGGCTTCTGGGCTTCAAAAAATCCGGCAATTGCCTGTTGCAGCACTTTTGATTCCAGATAGGGAATTATGCCCTTGGCATGACCACCGGGCAACACCAGTCCGTCATAATCATCAACTTCAATGTCGTCATAGGAAACCGGATTTTTAAACGCCTCATCAACCAGCAATTCATCATAGGCGGCAATCGCCGCCTTTTGCGCAATCAGCAGTGGTTTTAGAATACCAAAGCCCTGACCATGGATCATCCGCTGGTCGGCAGTGCCGGATTTGCCACTATTGGTGGCAAAAACCACTTTTTGACCACCGTCGCGCAAAATTTTCCACGGTACCGCAACCTCGGTCGGGTCATATTCATTTTCACTGGTAGCTATGAGAATTGTCATTCGGCCTGTCTACAACAACCGGGCGTTTTGGCAAAGCTGAATACACGGTCAACAAGCCTGCCGGTCACAGGCAGATCAAATATCGGACAAACTACACTATATCACAACTGGTACATGCAGATTTACCAACTGCTGACTTGGAAAGCCCGGCAAAACATGACACATAATCCACCTTGAAGGTGGCTCAGCCAATATTCACTTTTCAAAATTTTCATCAACAAGACCAAAATAAAGATCGAGCATTGTGAACAGCACCAACGAAAATACACTCACCTTGTTTTCAAGTCTGGGATTGAAACAGAAATCCCGTTGGCTGCTTCATTATCTGAAAGTCAAATACAAGACCAAGGAGCGCAAAAGATCGCTAGCGCTTGCCTCATTTGTCAAAAACAACGGCACAATTGTCGATGTCGGTGCCCATCTTGGCTATTTAACCAAGGAATTTGCCAGAGCCCATAATGGTTCGTTGCAGGTTATTGCGTTTGAACCGGGTGATTATTGCCTGAGCATTCTGCGACGTATTACCGGCAAATTATCAAATGTCACAATTGTTCCGCGCGCGCTTTCTGATCGCGAGGGCGAAATTGAGTTAAAAACCCCGATCAAACCTTCAGGTTTGCTTGGCATCGGAACATCGCATATTGGCAATGATGACGGGGTTGAATATGTCCCCTCAATTATCCGGACCATCAAGCTTGATGACTATGTTGAAGAAAACAACATCGCAGGCATCGACCTTTTGAAAGTGGATGTGGAAGGCGCGGAATTTCAGGTTCTCAAGGGGGCTGAAAAAACCATCCAGCGGTTCAGACCAATCTGGTATCTTGAAGTCGATGCCACAATGACCGCCCGAATGAACTATCGCCCGGATGAATTGTTCCAGTTTTTACATGGTTATGGCTATCTTGCATATACCATGGACAATGACGGTAATTTGACCCCGGTCGAAGGCTATCAGGGTGCCGGAGACTATTTTTTCAAGGTTGAAGGTAATCAGGCCAAAAGCTGACCGCCAGAGAGGTCAAACCCTGCTCATGCCAGTTCAAAGGTATCGCGCCAGTCTTTATCGACATAATTGATGATGATCGATTTGCGCACGGCTTTCATCGGCCGTTTGCCCACCGCGTGCCAGGTGCTTGAACCGGGAATAAAGATCACTCCCTTGTTGCGACCATAAGGGGCCGAGGTGACATATTTATAATCGGGCGGGCCTTCGTGAATGTCGGTGCCGGCATTGGCAAGCGAGGGATCATCGGCAAGATAAATCAACATGGTGTATTTCTTGACAGAAATATCGGTGTGCGGCTCCAGCCAGAAGCCCTCGATATCCTGACAATATTCTATTCTCAGCCTTGTATTTTCGAGACTTGTGCCGGTTATCTGCTCAATGGTTTTGGTGACTTCTGGCGACTTGAACCCCTCCACAACCTTGCGGCAGACCTCAAATTTCTGCTGATTTTCCGGTGAAAAATAAACCCGCGTTGAATTATTGGTTTCGCGCCGCCCGTTGAAGTTCAAATCCGAAGGCGGATCAAACGGCAAATCGGCAATGGCTCTGGCAAACCCCTGCGGCAACACATCTTCCAACAGCCAATAATCGAACGGCCAGGTCGCGTGATAAGAG
>JALTNS010000303.1 GCA_027000565.1 Rhizobiaceae bacterium
GCACTGTTATCAATGGTCCGATACCCTATTCGGCCGATGGTGATTTCGTCATGGGGTGGGCCCCCGGCTTTGATAATCTGATGATGGCGACCGGGTTTTTGTATGGCATTGCTGCTGGTGGCGGTGCTGGTGAAATGATTGCCGAATGGATCATAGAGGGCCGCCCAAGTCTTGATTTATGGCCGCTTGACTGTCGTCGTTTTGGCCCGCACCACGGCACCCGGTCATTCATGTATCCGCGCGCAGTGGAGCATTATGCGCACCATTATAAAATGCGTTATCCCGGTGCAGAACATGAGACCGCGCGCCAATTGCGCCTTTCGCCACTTTATCAGCGGTTGAAAGACCATGGTGCGGTTTATGGCTCGAAAAATGGTTGGGAGCGGCCCTTATGGTTTGCGCCTGATGGGGTTGAGCCGGTTGACCAGCTGGATTTTCTCAATCCCGGTTGGCAGCGTTTTGCTGCGGAAGAACACAGGGCTGTTCGCGAAGGCGTGGTGCTGATTGATCAAAGCAGTTTTGCCAAGTTTGAACTGATCGGTCCAGGTTCGCTTGAATTGTTGCAACGGCTGGCGGCCTGCAATATGGACAAACCGGTCGGTTCAGTCATCTATGCCCAGTTTTGCAATGAAACCGGCGGCATTGAGGCTGATTTGACCATTACCCGGCTGGGTGACGAGCACTTTTATATTGTTACCGGCTCGGGATTTGGTGTTCACGATGCAGACTGGATCAAGCGACAGATGCCAAAAGATGGTTCGGTTCATCTGATCGAAGTTACCTCGGCGCGTGCTGTCGTCAATATTTGTGGTCCAAAAGCGCGGGATGTTCTCGACAAGGTCAGCGAGAGTGATGTTTCTAATTCTGCATTTCCTTTTGCCACGTCGCAGGAAATTGTTATCGGCAGCGCGCCGGTTCGTGCGGTGCGGATTGGTTTTGTCGGCGAACTGGGCTGGGAGTTGCACATTCCCACCGAATTTGCCTTGCATGTTTATGATACCCTTTGGGCTGCAGGACAGGAATTTGGCATTCGCGATGTGGGCTATCGGGCAATTGATTCATTGCGGTTGGAAAAGGGCTATCTTTACTGGTCGGGTGATATTTCACCGGATTATACGCCAATTGAGGCCGGGCTTGGTTTCCGGGTTCATCTGAAATCGAAGGGTGACTTCATCGGTCGCGAGGTTCTGGAACCCCAGAAACGAGATGGTCCCTCTCGTCGCCTTCGCACATTCACAAGCAACCGAAATCTTCCGCTTTATGGTGGTGAAACAATTATATTGAATGGCGAGGTGGTATCTTTGGTGACCAGTGCCGGATTTGGCCATACGGTGGCCAAAACAATAATATTTGCCTATCTCGACAAGCAGCACTGGCACCTTAGCAACTTTGAAATTGAAGTGTTTGGCGAGCGCTCACCAATCACCAGGGTTGATGGGCCGCTTTATGACCGACAAAATCTCAGACTTAAATCTTAATCCCCGGGGAGGCTATTAAATGTCAGAACATAGCGAAGTTGTTATTGCCGCGCTGAACCGTGCACCGGGTTTTGAAAGTGTATCGGCAATTGACTGCAAGATAACCCGCCTTGGCGGGCTCACTAATCTTGTGCATCTTGTCGAAACTGGCGATCACAAGATTATTGTGCGTATTCCAGGTGAGGGAACTGAGGAATATATCGACCGCAAGGTGGAGATCGCCAATGCAAATGCGGCTTTCAGGGCGGGGGTCTCGGCTAAAGTTATCTGGGCCGATGCAGCATCTGGAATCATGATCTCAAAGGCGATTGAGGGCATTGAAACCATGACGCCAGCGCTGTTTAGAACACGTGAGGGCTCGCCCGCGCGGGCAGGCAGGACTCTTGCCAAATTGCATGGCTCCGGTGAGACCTTTGCGTTTCGATTTGAGCTGTTTTCAATGATTGATGACTATCTGAAAATTCTTGCCACCCGTGATGTGGAATTGCCCGAAGGGTATCATGATATTGTTGCTGCGGCCGAACCGGTGAAGGCCGCATTGGCCGCCAATCCTTCAGATTTGGCACCTTGCCACTGCGATCCGCTTTGCGAAAATTTTCTCGATGATGGTGAAAAAATGTGGATTGTCGATTGGGAATATTCAGGCATGAACGATCCACTTTGGGATGTGGGTGATTTATCTGTGGAAGCCGGAATGGACGAGGCACAGGAAATGGCGTTCATGCGGGCCTATTTTGGCGGCAGCCCAACCGCAAGCCAGCACGGCCGGGTGGTTATCTACAAGGCAATGTGTGATTTATTGTGGACGCTTTGGGGGCTCATCCAGCATGCGGACAAAAACCCTGCAGAAGATTTCTGGGCCTATGCCACGGAACGTTTCGACCGTTGCAAAAATCTAATGAACGATCCATCTTTTGCCGATCATGTCGAGGCTGTGCAAAAGGGGGATTGAGACTAATTTCTCAATCCCGCCATTGTAAATGCCGACGATCTTTGAATGCCTCCGGCCGGTCAACACCATCATGCAGGCGCTGACTCATATCCTTCAGACTTGATAGCCTCGATCAGTGCAGCGTCATCAACACTGGAAGTGATGCTGACAGTACGATTTTCAAGATCAACATTGACCTCGGCATTTGAATCGACGCTGGCTACGGCTTTTTCGATCGCCGACTTGCAATGTCCGCAGCTCATTTCAGGTATCTTGAGTTTTGTCATGGGGAATATTCCTTCGTTCTTTGGTTGATATTCTGCGGCCAGCTTACAAACATGCCGCGCTGGAAGGTCAAGGGGGTAAAATAATTTTTATTTGAGACACACACCTTGACCTTCCACTCACTGGAACGACTATGTCAGCGGTTCGAATATCATAAAAACCCGAAAAATTTGGCAGGCAATAAAATGAATGCTCTAAATACCACGTCGTTTCAAATTGAAGGAATGAGCTGTGCTTCCTGTGTTGGTCGGGTCGAAAAGGCCCTGGCGGCAACACCTGGCGTCACCAGTGCAGCGGTTAATCTGGCCAACGAAACCGCGCAGATCAGTTATGATGATACGGTGGATACGACAAAATTGAGCGCGGTTCTCAGCGAGGCCGGTTATCCTGCGGTGGAAGCAGAAACAACTATCGAGATTGAAAGTATGACCTGCGCCTCATGTGTTGGCCGGGTCGAGCGGGCGCTTAAAGCCGGGGAAGGGGTGCTTGATGCATCGGTGAATCTGGCAACAGAAACGGCCACTGTTCGATATGTTGCCGGGGCAATCAAGCCATCGCAGATTGCGGCCATTGCCACCAATGCCGGATATCCGTCTAAAGTGAAGGCAACATCGGGAGAAAATACGGATAAAGCCGAACGCAAGGCTGAAGAAATTCACCGTATTGGCCAAATGACCTTGCTGGCAGCCGTTTTGGCATTGCCGGTATTTGCGCTGGAGATGGGCCCGCATGTGTTTCCTTCCTTGCGGGGTGTTATAGATTCTGTGATTGGTGAACAGACGAACCGGTTGATACAGTTTGTTCTAACGACAGTCGTTTTGTTTGGTCCAGGTCTGCGGTTTTATACCAAGGGCTATCCGGCGCTGTTTAAAGGCGCGCCGGATATGAATTCGCTCGTCGCGCTTGGCACATCGGCGGCCTATGTGTTCTCGCTGGTTTCAACCTTTGTTCCGCAGATTCTGCCGGCAGGAACCGTTAATGTCTATTATGAAGCCGCTGCCGTTATTGTGGTGTTGATTTTGCTTGGTCGTTATCTGGAAGCACGGGCTAAAGGTCGTACCGGTGAAGCCATTCGCAAGCTCGTTGGATTGCAGGCTAAAACAGCGCGGGTTGAGCGCGACGGAGAGATTACCGAACTGGCAATTGAAGATATCGTGGTTGGTGACATTATTCATGTTCGACCGGGTGAAAAGATTGCGGTGGATGGCTCAGTGCTAACCGGTTCTTCCTATGTGGACGAAAGCATGATTACCGGTGAACCGGTGCCGGTTGAAAAGGTAAAAGATACGGTTGTTGTTGGTGGCACTGTCAATGGT
>JALTNS010000304.1 GCA_027000565.1 Rhizobiaceae bacterium
CCTTGGTCCCGGTGTTAAAGACCGGTTCGAATTTGGCAAGGATATAACTGATGAGGATTACGCGGCACATTCGGTCAAGCGTGATGCGATGCGCGCGGAGCTTGGCGAAATTCTCGGGCGTGACGGGGTGCTGATCATGCCAACCGTGCCAAGTGCGGCACCCTTGCGTGATGCACCTCATGACAGTTTGCAGGAGTTTCGTGAAAAAGCACTGGAATTGCTGTGTGTTTCGGGGCTTTGCGGTTTTCCGCAGATCACCTTGCCGCTGGCAAAAGTGCACGGCGCACCGATGGGCATTTCACTGATGGGACCGGCGGGTTCTGACCGGCGATTGATTGAACTGGCGGTCAAAATTCTATCCACTGCACATTGACCCAGCGAACCTTGTCACAGACAAATTCAGCACCATCAACGTCGTTCCAAATGTAATCAGTAACTATTTGGAGCCAGCGGGAGCCAAGAATATTAGCGATGTCGGCGGCATTTCTCGGTGATATATCGTCACATTGAGCCTTCACAAAAGCCTCGAAGTATTCGGGAATTTTCCAGTATTGCTGAATGCCCTGAACAGATGTCGAATAATGTGGGGACAGGCGCTTTGAGACGGTTTCGGCAAAATGGTGCGCTTCTTCGGCCGTCCCGACCTCAATCATCAGATGCACGCTGACGTGGTTTTCATTGGTATTAATCATTGCGAAAGTGGATCGGCCTCAAGCGTGATCGGTTGCCCGTGCGGGGTGGCTCTGGCGGCCCGGTCCCATTGATCACGCCGCTGCATCAATTCGCCTGCTCTGGTGATGTTTTTGGCATAAACTATGGCCTCAAGGGCGGCCATCCAGTGGTGGTAATAATTGTCGGCTGTATCGTCCGGTCCGGCATCTGCAATAAATTTGCCAAGGGTTTCGGCCCATTCGTTCCAGGTAAACATCTCTTGCTCATGCAGCTTGACGACAATCGCAAAAGCGTGTGCCTGCCATGGTTCGTTGAACGGATGTTCGTCCTCGTGGTCTTTCGATGTGAACGGATTATCGTGGCTCAAGATAGGTCTCCCACAGGTCAACAAAAATACTGTCCCTGGCCGGATGATCCTCGCCCCAGATATCTCGGGCGGAAAACCGCACCCGGTAGAGCCATTGCGGGTTCTCGCCATTATCGTGGGCATTGCTGTCGGGGAAAACGTGGCACCCGTGAATGCGTTCAATGGTGCCGGGTTTGTTGCGTACATAACGGGGAATGCGGGTATGGCCTTCCGGGTGCATGTTTTTGGTCAAAACCATGTCGCCGGTCTTGTAGGCGGGTTCGTTGACAGCATCGCGTTCATAGGATGAACCGCGCATCATAACGTTCAGAACATCGCCGCTCTTCAAGATGTTGGCCACCGGTTTTGGCGGTTCACGCCGACCACCATCAGCCAGTTCGTTGCTGGATACAAGATCCGCTGCAAGCAGCAGTTTTTCAAGTCCGGCGAGCCATATCTGATAATAGGAAGAGGAGAGATATTGCGCCGGATTGAGGCTTTCGCGGGCGTGGCGGGATTTATCGATATTCCAGCAGCCGGTTGCACCAGCGGCGAGAGTAAGCGCAAAAATCCGCGCTTCCCATTCTTCATGGAAATTGATGTTCTGGTCGCTGGTATCAACCGGGCCAAAGCCCATCATGCCGCCAAGGTCATGGGCCGAATTCATGCGATTTTCCCCACTGGTTTCAGCACATCGGTGCCGATCATTGAATTGCGGCTGACAAGGGTGGCGAGTTTTTCTTCGCTCCAGCCCTCGCTACCTTCCGGGCGCATCGGCAAAACCAGATAGCGGGTTTCGGCGGTGGAATCATGCACGTTAACCGCCACATCATCGCCCAGCATTACACCAAATTCGGCCAGTACACTGCGCGGGTCTATCACCACGCGGGAGCGATATTGCGGTGATTTATACCAGGTTGGCGGCAGACCAAGCACCGGCCAGGGATAACACGAACACAAGGTGCAAACGACCACATTGTGGGTGTCGGGGGTATTTTCAACCGCGATCATGTGTTCACCCTGGCGACCGGTGAACCCGAGCGAATGGATGGCGGCGGTGGCGTCCTCCAGCAACCATTTTTTGAAGTCCGCGTCGCTCCACGCTTTGGCGACTACCGCTGCTCCATTGCGCGGGCCGATTTTGGTTTCGTAGGTATCAATCAGCACATCAAGCGCTTCGGGGTCGACATAGCCTTTTTCGATCAAGAGGGATTCAAGCGCGCGAACCCTTAGATCCATTTCGGAAAGTTCAGAACCCTCGTCGTGGGTGTGAGAGTGATCGTGTTTGTTCGTAACCATGCCTATTCAGCCGCCTCTTTCATCAATCTCCTGCCAGTCTCATACTGTTGCGCGGCTTTTCCAAAGGCTTCAAATATCTTTGCGGAAGGCGCATCGGTTTCCACCCAGTATTCCGGGTGCCACTGTACCCCGAGGGCAAAGTTTTTGGCATCTATCACTGATACTGCTTCAATGGTTCCGTCGTCGGCGGTTGCTTCCACTTGCAGATTGCTTGCCGGAATGCGGATCGCCTGACGGTGTAACGAATTAACCGGAACCGGGCCGGGGCCGAGAATTTCCGCAAGGCATGAACCTTCTTTTATATGGATATCGTGGGTAATCTGAAAGCGTATGTCATTGTCGTCACTTTCAGCCGCGCGGTGGTCGCGCCGCCCGTCTTCCTGCTGAATTTCAGTTGCAAGCGTACCGCCAAGCGCGACATTCAATTCCTGTATGCCGCGACAAATGGCAAGCAATGGGATGCCGCGCTCAATTGCCTTGCGGGCCATCGGCAGGGTGGTCGCATCGCGTTCGTGATCATGTGGTTCGTGGGCCTCGGTCGGGGTTTCGTTATAATGTTCGGGATAAACATTGGAGCGCGCGCCGGTCAGCAATACGCCATCCACCCGGTCAAGAATTTCATCAATATCGGCCTCGCTGGCAAGCGAGGGCACAATAATGGGGACCGCTCTGGCACCCTTTATCACCGCATTGACAAAAGTGCGCGGGGCGGAGTGCCATTCGTAAATATCGTGAAACTTGATGTCTGACGTTACGGCAATAACAGGCATGGCACATTCCGGAAAGAGGATAATCGGATTATCAACTTTCCATAGCAAATTTGCAGCCGGTTTGCGAAGTACAATTTTAGCAACCCGCTAGAGGGGTTACACAATTGCATTTCGCGCCGCTGTTTAACCATTTAGGGCCGGAAATCAAGATTTGCCTTGATATTTGTGGTCAATCCTGCTGTATCCAACCTGGTACTCTTGCAAATGTGCAGAGGCAATATTTGACCGGGCGGCCCAGCTTCTGTTGTGCGAGGTCTGGTGGAATTGATTAATCGTTCAGCGTAGAGTATTGGCGCTGGCAGTTTGTAAAACGATGTCACAAGAACTGACGTCACCAAAGGGAGAACATCTATGGATCGTCGCTCATTTATTAAAAAGGCAGGTATTGCCGGTTCCGTTGGAACCGTTGCACTTGCCACACCGGCGCTTTCGCAGGGCCGTGAAAAACTGACAATGGTAACCGCTTGGGGCCGCGGCCTTGCCGGTGTGTTTGATGCAGCCGAGCATTTTGCAGAATCAATTAAAGGCATTACTGGCGGAACGCTGGAAATTGAAATCAAAGCCCAGGGCGAACTGGTTTCCGGTCTTGGTGCCGTGTTTGACGCGGTAACTTCCGGTCAGGCCGACATGTATCACGCCGCTGACTATTACTATATCGGTCAGCATCCGGCGATGGCATTCTTTACTGCTGTGCCGTTTGGCATGGTGCCGAGTGAAATGCACAACTGGTATTATCACATGGGTGGCCATGAGCTTCACCTTGAAGTGGGTGAAGAACTCGGTCTGGTGTCCTTCCTTGGCGGTAATACCGGCCCGCAGGCCGGTGGCTGGTTCCGCAAGGAAATCAAGTCAGCTGCTGACTTCAATGGTCTGAAATTCCGCATGCTTGGTCTTTGTGGCAAGGCGCTGGGCTGTCTTGGTG